>CAKZYD010000334.1 GCA_937884085.1 uncultured Sphingomonadales bacterium
GCATCACGTCCTTAGCCGTCAGAAGTCGTTGATTTATCTGCACGGGACTCACCTCCTTTCTATGTGAGACATCAGCGTACCGATGGAAAAGAAACGATCCAGTTTGAAACCGTTTATTGTCGTTCAAACTTCTCGCAGCACCACGCTAGTTCTACCAATTCAGTTCGACCCCTTCCATTGTACCCGACCGTAGCTTTTTAATAGCGTCTATCATGGTGTTTCGGCCTGCATTGCGCTCCTTTTTGGCCTTAAAGCGCGCAGATAATTCTTCGGCCAATCCGGTGTCTGAGTTGATCAACGGCGCGTTGGCATCAGCACGAATATGGCGGATTTCATTTATTATTTTCCACGCCCATTCGATTTTCCAGGGATCAACTTTGGCCGAGCTAAGCGATGCGTCCTTTAGCCGGTCAAGGGCATAGTCACTGCAGTCCGCTAGACATGTCATATCGCCAGTCGCAATGGCCCTCTCCAACGCGATGAGTTGCGTCGCCACGTCTTTCCAAATCGCGATGCGAATGGGCTCCATGGAATTTTTGCCGGGGTAGTTTTGTGACACATGCCTGATGAAGCGTTCACGATCCGCCCGGTTTGGCGAAAGCAGCAGCCCAGACAGCTCATAGGCGAACAGGTTTTCCCTAAAGGAAACGATATGATCTCCTTTGCCGCCTCCAGTCTCGACAAAGGCAATCTTGGCAGCTTGTTGTGCGGCGAGCTGGCTCTTCAATCTCCACAACAGGCCTGACGTTAGAAAATGAGGAATGACTGCGTCGATCAAATTATCATTTCTCTCCCAATTTTTGTTGCGCTGGGCATACATGCTCACGGCAAGGCCTATAAAGATCGCCATGACTAGCAGATAAAGAGCGGACCAATCGGGGCGAGTGAACTCCAAATAAAAAGCAGACGCAGACAAACCTGCCAAAAAGGCAAAAGCCAATGTAGTGACGGTCAGATTTGAGCGGAGCCAAGCGCGCAGCCTTAGTGACTGAAACTCTTCTTGAAGGGACAGCGCCAGCGATTTTTCTGCATATATGTTCTGAATGGTTTCAAGAAGCGCCGTCAGTTCGACAAAGTCATTGGGATTATGCTTTTCAGCCGTCACAGGCCTCATTCCAAGAAACTGATCCACCTATCTCACCACCATAGCAAAAAAGCTTAAAGGAATAGGTATAGAGTCTGTTCATCAGTATTTATGCCGCGTCCGCCATTTCACGCGTCTAGAACACAAGCATCAGATTAAATGCCTTGCTTTAAACCCTAACTCCGTTGCTTAGCGCCTCATGCCTCGGCTGCCTTACGAGCTTCGTCTAAATCGCTAGCAGACCAGTCCGCATACTGATTTTCATGCACAGACCGTGAGGGTAAGGACCGTACTTCCCCGCATTCCTGTTCCGGCGCCGTCTCCATGTCACTTTGAACCAAAGGAGTACCGTTTCCGGCAATTTTGCCATCATAGAGTGCCGACGCCTCAGGAAGTGTTGTATTCAGCTGTTTGACCATCTTATTGTCATTTGCATCCGACATCGCAAAACCTTGCTTACTCCGTCCCAGTGTCAAACAATCATGCGCTGCGCGTCAACTGAACTTCGTAAAAGACAAATCTGCAGCCCACTGCTGCATAGTCTCTCATACAACGAAGCAGCAGTGGGCTTTCGCTTGATTCGGCACCTAAAGCCGAAACGGAGTCAGATTAGGTATCCAGACGATAGACCCGTCATAGGTCCCCCATTGGACAAAAACCGGCCCGCGAAAAAACTCAGCTGTTTCAAAGAGTAATTTGAAAACTGCACTTGCTGTGCACTTGCGTCAATTTCAGGGCTCTGAGCCAAATTGCCTAAGCCATTGAAATCATTGGCGCACCCGAGAGGATTCGAACCTCTGACCTCTGCCTTCGGAGGGCAGCGCTCTATCCAGCTGAGCTACGGGTGCCGTGTTGGTCGAAGGCGTGCTTTAGCCTGTTTGGCAAAGGCGCGTCAACGCGCTAGGGGCGATGGCTATTTTAGGATGGTATATTAGTGCCAGTCAGCTGCAGCAGCAGGGCATGTAAGCAATGTCGAGCCAGGTGCTTGCAGCGAGGCGGGGACCACCCTGTCTGCGGATTCGGGGTGTCCGTCGTAGCTTTAAATGGCATCTCCAATGTCATGGCGACGGCGCCGAACCGGTGGGCGATATAGTTCGTCGCCATGCTCAAATTGGCCTTTCCAGGGGGCGTTGCCGGATAGCCGATTTTCGTCTGAAAGTCTGGCGTCAATTGCGCTAGCAGCGCTTTATACCCGTTGAGACCGTCAAGCTGCGCCTCTGTGATACCGGGGATGCCTTCAAAGCCAGCGATGAAGTTGTAGGGCAGCGCTTCGTCGCCGTGAACGTCCAGGCATAAGTCGACGCCAGTCTCCTCCATCTTCTGGCGTACATGAAAGACTTCAGGCGCGCGCTCTGGGTCTGGCGTATCCCATACCCGGTTCAAATTGACACCGACTGCGTTGGTGCGCAGGTGGCCGCGAAAACTGCCATCGGGATTCATATTAGGAATGATATGAAGTGTGGCAATATCGGCAAGCGCAGCGCTGATGGGGTCGGCAGCATCTGAGAGCATCTCAAACGCGCCCTCCATCCACCATTCAGCCATACTTTCACCTGGGTGCTGCCGGGCGATTAGCCAAACGGGAATGTTGCCACTGCCATAGCGTAGATAATCCATCGCACGGCCATCAACGGTTTGGCCCAAGTTTTGGTAGCCAAAGCGGCCCGTGGCAATGGCGCTGCTGATTAGCGCATCATGTTGCACGAGCGTATAGGGCGCGAAGTAGGCCAGATGCACACGCGGCGATGGCATCGTCATATCGACCGTCAATGTGCCGCCATCATAGTGGGCGGGAATGCGTGCCCATGTTTTGCCGTCAACACTCATGACAGGGCGGTAGTTCTCCCACCCCTTTGGATAGGCAGCGCCGCCGGCATTTGTAATGACCAGCTTGATAGGGTCTCCCGCCTCCGCGCAGACGCGAAAGGAAAACCACTGATAAAAGTCAGACTGCCGGTCACGGGCAATTTCCAAACGTATGTCAGCAGGGTTGCTCGCATCCACGCAGTGGATGTTTCCTCCATCAAAGGCAGCATCAATCACAACCATAAAACAGCGTTATCCTTTCACTCCGTAACGCTGCCTTAGCATTATTCCTTGTAAAACCAAGGCCTAATGCGGCACGACACGGATTGGCGCAACCAAGTGCGGGATGAGAGGCAAGCAATGGCTTTAGCAGGTCGAAATGTTCTGGTAACGGGCGGAGCAGGCTATATTGGATCGCACGCCGTGCTGGCGCTGCTGGACGCTGGCGCGCATGTTACGGTGATAGACAATTTATCCACGGGCTTTCGCTGGGCTGTCGACGAACGCGCCGCCTTTCACGAGCTGGATATCAGCGATCAGACAGGCCTTGAAACCCTCTTCAAAACACAGGGCATTGAGTCCATCTTGCACTTTGCCGGGTCAATCGTGGTGCCCGAGAGTGTTGACAATCCGCTGAAATACTACCGGAACAACACGGCCAACACGCGGACCTTGCTGGAAGCAGCTGTCGCCTGCAATGTGTCAGAATTCATCTTCTCCTCAACGGCGGCGGTGTATGGCACGCCAACCGTTAAGCAGGTCCAAGAGACAACACCAAAGGCCCCCATCAACCCTTATGGCACATCGAAGCTCATGACGGAGATGATGCTGGCCGACGTTGCCGCGGCGCATGACCTCAAATATGCGGCGCTACGCTACTTTAACGTGGCCGGCGCCGACAAAGACATGCGCACGGGCCAATCCACCAAGGATGCCACGCACCTTATCAAAGTCGCAGTGCAAACTGCGCTGGGGCGAAGAGATAAAATGTCGGTCTTTGGCACCGACTTTGACACTGTCGATGGATCGGGCGTGCGAGACTATATCCATGTAAGCGATTTAGCCTCCGCCCATGTGGCGGCGTTGGAGCACCTGGTCAGCGATAAGGATCGGGCGCTTGTCATGAATTTAGGCTATGGGCGCGGCGCCTCCGTGAAACAGGTCATCAATACCGTTGAAACAGTCACTGGCCTGCCTGTCGCGCATGACTATGGACCGCGCCGCGCGGGCGATCCTGCCGAACTGGTATCAGATGTGAGCAAACTGCATCAGACGTTGGACTGGCGACCAAGCCATGACACCTTGGAGTTCATTGTTCAAACCGCGTTTGAATGGGAAAAACGCCTTAATCACTAACCCCATCCGCCATCCCGTTAAACGGTAGTCTGGGGTCCAAAGGTCACAAAAGTCACACCTGAACTATAAAGGCGCAGTCATACCTGTCAAAGAGCGGCTGGCTGGTGAATGCCAGGCGCTTGCATCATAGCGAGGACAAAGCGTGTAGGACAGTGCTGGGCGGCAAAGGACCTAATTCGGTCGCAAGATGGCGCTGGCAGCGCGCTCACTGAGAGCCGCAAAGCCTAGGGCACTTTAATTGAAGGCGAGAAAGCGTTCGATTTTGAACGGCTTCATGTTTTGCCAGCAAGGCGTCGTGGGTAAAAGGTGTGCTGAAATCAACTTTTTCAGAGCCATGCCATGATAATCAAGTTTGCTATAAACACCTACCACATCAGGATTATTCAGAGCTTCTTTCAGCGTAAATTGTTCGGAACTAGACCAGATATGAATGGGCCCTGCAAAGCCAGTGTCACGAACAGCCGGGACCGTTGCTCGACAATCATGATGCGGCTTTAATCGATAATCGAGGAGAATAACGTCTGGGTCAAATAGACCAATATGCATCAAGCCGGTTTCGAGCGTTGATGCTATGCACAGTTCAACGTCATTTTGAAAATAACGATCGACGATGGCTCCCATCATGGCGCCAATATGCCGACAATCATCAATAAGCAACAAACGCGTAACCACGCAACCCCGCCTGACTTTTTGTGTGTAATGTTGTGGATAGAGTGTGGATGACTGGTAAACAAAAAGTAAACGCATTACGCTTTTCACAGCGTTTGATCATGAAGGCCATAAAATGCCCTTTTTAGAAACAGTTTAAAGAGAAAATATATACTTAAAGTTGTAGCTGCGGATCACCAAAAACCACGAATCCAGGGTTCAAAAAATCCTCACTGCGTTTCGCATATAAAAACGGCTTGCCATCCGTACAGGTGACTCGGCCTCCAGCAGCGCGGACAACGGCATGACCTGCTGCCGTATCCCACTCGCAGGTTGGGCCAAAACGCGGGTATAAATCCGCCTCGCCCGTCGCGATGAGGCAGAATTTTAAAGAACTGCCGGCTGACACAAGATTGCCAACCGCCTTTTTGGACAGATATTCATTTGTGGCGTCATCGCGGTGCGATTTACTGGCTACAACATTGAGACCATCGAGTTTCGCGGTCGCAACGCGCAGTGGGCGTGCCTTTGACACAGACAGCCCATTCACGGTGGCTTCAAAGGCCCCATCACCAACGCAGCCGTAAAAGAGTCGGCTGCGCGCGGGCGCATAGACCAAGCCTAGAACCGGTTCGTCCTCATGGATCAAACCGATATTGACGGTGAAATCTGTACCGCCTTTGATGAATTCCTTGGTGCCGTCCAAAGGATCTATCAGCCAAAAATACTCTGTTAGAACGTCAGGCAGTTCGCCAGCGGAGGCAGCCTCCTCAGCCACAATGGCCCAATCCGGCACTTCGGCTTTGATGGCGGACACAATCATCGCCTCAGCACGTTGATCGGCTTCCGTATCAGGGGATTTATCCGCCTTCTCCATGACCGCTGCGCCGCGGGCGCGAACCGCCAACGTGGCACGCCCTGCCGCCAGGACCACAGGAATTAAGGCTTCGGCCAAAGCCAAATCAGGCAATCGGACAGTCATGTAGGGGCTCATATTGGATCAAAACAGCGCAAAGGCCTAGCAGCAAGCCTTTACAGCGTTTTACGCGAGCGAGACCAAATGGCAACTGTTAGAAAAAGAGCTGCGCAGCCCAAGCCGATCCAAAACGCGGGAACGGCGAGAGTTGCTAAGATATCTGTGAAGCGCATAAAATAGGCATCAAAGCCAGTTTCAGCGCGAGCGCCAAGCAGCGAGCGGGAGGTTTCTATCGCTTCAGCCAAATAGATTGCCAAGCCCCGGTTCCCGATTTCGCTCGCCACGAAATCAGAGCCGAACAAAATCGCTTCCGCGATCACCGCAACCGCCACTGGCAGCAAGGCGAATAAGAAGGGCGAGCGCGGCGCTAGAGCGGACATCATCAAAAGGTAAGCAAAGATGGGAGCGACCCAAAGCGCATAGAGGCTGTAATACCCTGCCAGACTGGTAAACAGCCGCAGCAATGGCAGCTCAAGCAAAAAGCCCCAAACTTGCGGCACACCGCGCACGGTAAAGACGATAGCCGTGCTGAGGCTCAACACGATCGTTAAGCCCATCATGACCGCGATAGCGATGAAAGGACCGATGAAGGAGGCGGTCACATATTTTGCGAGCACCGCTTGCGTGTCAGACACCGGCATCGATTTAAAGAACAGGACAGTGCGCTCCGCCCGCTCTTCATACAGCGCTGAGAGCATGACAAAAAAAGCAAGCACATTTGCGACGAAAAAGATCGGAACGCCAAAGATGCCGAACGCGGCGCCAACGGTTTGCCCCACGCTTTCAAATGCGTCCGGATCAATGATGCGGCGGCCATCTAAGCGAACATCAAATGAGCCGAACTCAATATTCACGCCGCTGGTACTGAAAAACAGCTGCGCCAACACAAATGCAGCAATCAGCCCTGCAATCACCAACGGTGTGATGAGCAGGCTACCCCGGTGTTGCAGGATTTCTGCCCGGATTAATCCAACCATGGTCTTCATGTTTGCGTCGCCCCAGAGGCTGCCTCAGCGCTTTCGGCGGGATGACCAAGCTGAGCGATAAACAGCTCCGTTAATGTCGCCCGGCGCACATCACCAAGTGGGGCAAGCGCGCTGCGGTCAACACCATCATAGATATAGTTGCTCCGCCCAATGCCCGTGCGCGATGCAATTGGGCCGAGCGCCTGCGCCGCCTCTGCATTGGCCGGCGATGCTTCCAGGATCATAAACCGGCCGGCAAGGTCCTCAATCGCGGTGTCTAAGATGATCTCGCCATCGCGCAAAAACATCACATGGGTGAGAATTTGTTCGATCTCGTCAATATGGT
This sequence comes from uncultured Sphingomonadales bacterium, assembly GCA_937884085.1. Lineage (GTDB taxonomy): Bacteria > Pseudomonadota > Alphaproteobacteria > Sphingomonadales > CAKZYD01 > CAKZYD01. Next base: position 7,182 of record CAKZYD010000334.1, read on the forward strand.
GGGTGGTAACAATGATGGAGCGATTGTTATCGAAGAACTCTTCAATCAAGGCGTCATAGAGACTGCGCCGGTGCAGCACATCAAGGCCCAACGTGGGCTCGTCGAGAACCAGCAAGCGGGAATCTATCGCCAAAACCAAGCTTAAGTGCAGCTGGACAACCATGCCCTTGGACAGGTTCATAATTTTCATCCCTGGGGTGATACGGGTATGGCGCTGCAACCGCTCGAGTGCAGCCGCCTCATCAAACCGCGGATGCACATCGCTTACATAGCGCAAGATATCGCTCACCGACATCCAGCGCGGCAGGGTTGCCACATCGGAAATAAAGCTGACATGCTCCATCAATTTGGCGCGGTGTTTATAAGGATCGCGGCCAAGCAATTTGAGCTGTCCATCATAATCATGCAGGCCCAGCAGCGCATTGAGCAGCGTTGTTTTTCCCGCGCCATTTGGCCCAAAAATGCCAACAACACGGCCTGGTGGAATGGAAAAGCTGCAAGGCTTGAGCGCTTGAAATTGCCCATAGGTTTTCGATAGGCCCACAGCGTCTACAATCAGGTCATCACCGCTCAGCTCTGATGGCACGATATCGCTCACAGGCCTTCCTCTCTGCGCTCTGGCAAGTCAGAGAGGCTGAGGCCCAACCGCTCAATCCGCTCCAAAACGATTGGCCACTCGTCCTCCAAGAACCTCTCCTTTTCCCGCGTGATAAGGTGCGCGCGGGCCCCTTCTTTCACAAACATTCCAAGCCCTCGACGCTTCTCAACAATGCCTTCAACAGCCAATTCCTGGTAGGATTTGGACGCCGTTAAGGGATTGATTTGATACTCCACAGCAACAGTACGCACCGACGGAAGCGCATCGCCTTCCTTCAGCGTTTCATCCAAGATCAGCGCCACCATCCGGTCTTTTAACTGCCGGTTGATGGGCTGGTCGTCGTTCCATTCCTTGGTCAAAAGGGAGCGCCTCTATTCATCAACATG
>CAKZYD010000335.1 GCA_937884085.1 uncultured Sphingomonadales bacterium
GGCAAGCTTGTGCAGATTTAAACCGACTATCGCCGCGATGATTTTTCCATTTTTGCGGTCTATCCCCATAACCGACACTTGTCTGCTAAGGTACGGACATTAGTTGATTTCTTGAAAGACTATTGGGGCGGCAACGCCTATTGGAATGAGGTTTAGAAAGGCGGCTTCATGCTGGAAAAACAAGACGTTGAGGCGCTCTTCGACAGCCCTTTCATGGACCTTATGTTTGAGGCGCAAAGCGTCCACCGGGCGCATCATGTGCCGGGTGAAGTCCAGCTCAGCCAGCTGATTTCCATTAAGACCGGTGGCTGCGCGGAAGACTGTGGGTATTGCAGCCAATCGGCCAAATACGCCAAAGACACAGGCCTGAAAGCTACCAAGCTGATGGACGTGGAAGACGTCCTCATCGAAGCGCAGCGCGCGAAAGACAGCGGTGCGACCCGCTATTGCATGGGCGCGGCCTGGACCCGGCCTAAAGAGCGCGACATGGACAAGGTTTGCGAGATGATACGCGAGGTCAAAGCCATGGGCCTTGAGACCTGCGCGACGCTTGGCATGCTTGATGATGCGCAGTCCGAAGCGCTCAAAGACGCAGGCCTGGATTATTACAATCACAACATTGATACTTCTCCAGAGTTCTATGACCAGATCATCACGACCCGGGAGTTTTCAGAACGCATTGAAACGCTCGAATCAGCCCGCGCAGCTGGCCTCAAACTCTGCTGCGGCGGCATCTTAGGGATGGGCGAAACCCGGGCCGACCGCGCTGAAATGCTGCGCCAGCTGGCCATTATGGACCCGCAGCCCGAAAGCGTGCCGATTAATCAGCTCATCCCTATTCCTGGCACGCCGCTGGCCCTTGAAGGCGATATTGACCCAATTGAATTTGTCCGCACCATCGCAGTTGCGCGCATTATCATGCCGGAAACTATGGTGCGCCTGTCAGCCGGCCGCACCAATATGTCCAAAGAATTGCAAACGCTGTGCTTTCTCGCCGGTGCAAACTCCATCTTCGTGTCGGCAAAGCTGCTGACCGCTGGAAATCCCGAGCGCGACCAAGATGACGACCTTTTTGAAGACTTGGGTTTGATGCCTATGCCGCTGCCCGCCGAGCACGTCGCCGCTGAATGACCACTTTCGTCCTGGTTCACGGCACCTGGCATGGCGGCTGGATTTGGCGGGATGTCAGCGCTCGCCTGGGGCAATCAGGGTATCGGGTTTTCACACCGACATGCACTGGTTGCGGGGAGCGTGAGCACCTGTCTTCGCCCGATGTAGGCCTCGATACCCATATTGAAGATGTCGCTGCCGTCATGCTGACAGAGGAGCTGGACGATGTTGTGCTCATCGGCCATAGCTTTTCCGGGATGACGGTTACCGGTGTGGCGGACCAACTGAAAGAGCGCGTGAAACGCATTGTCTTTTTTGATGCGCTGGTCCCCCGCGAGGGGCGTATGGCAGCAGTTCCCGCGGACCCTGAGACCGGCGCGTTCCCAGACTGGTGGATCGAACGGCAGAAGAAATTTATCGACGGTTATAAGATGGATTTCTGGGCTGAATACCCGATTAAGATGCTGTTGCCGGAAAGCGAAACACAAATTGTCGAGCGAATAAAGCGCTTGATTACAACGCACCCAGCCAAGCAATGGACGGATGTCTTGACGCTTGAAAATGGCGGTTGGGAAGGCTTGGACCCTGTCTACATCCATTGCGTGGGCCAAGAGTATATGATGTCGTCAGAGGACATGGTTGGCCCGGCGCGGGGGCCTGGATGGACGTATATACCGCTGGATACGCCGCGAAATGGGATGCTGACACACCCCGATAAAGTCGCTGACCTGTTCCTAACTTTCGCCTGAGCGCGGCTCTAGACCACCGCCCAATGCCGCAACAAGTCGGTGTAGATTTTGCCAGCTGAAAAATCTTAAAATGACTCTTGGCCACGCTCCTTTTTAATTTGGTCGCCCAGCTTTTTCATATCGTAGAGAATGCGCCGCTGCTCCGGGTCGGGGACCATGGACTGTATCCAGCCGACGCAGACAATGCGCTCGCCGCTTTCCACGGGCGTGACTTCATGCAGCGCGCCGCTGGGATAA
>CAKZYD010000336.1 GCA_937884085.1 uncultured Sphingomonadales bacterium
CTCTGCCGCTATGCGCAAGAAATATCCAGCCTTTGTAAGGCTTTATGATATTCTTTTCGACCAAGATGACGACCTAAGAGACTTAGACCTTTTGCAGCGCAAAGCGCGGCTGCGCACCTTCGTAGGGCATCTGCCGCCAGAGCGATTTGATGTTTCCGACTTTATAGATGTGGCGGATGTCGCGGCCTTGGAAGCGCTGCGCAACGAAGCCCGCGAGACAGGCATGGAAGGGCTGATGCTCAAGCGCAAGGACTCCGTCTATGAAGCAGGCCGCAAACAAGGCCTGTGGTATAAGTGGAAGCGCGACCCGCTGCTGGCCGACACTGTGCTCATGTATGCCCAGCGCGGCCATGGCAAGCGCTCCAGCTTTTATTCCGATTTTACCTTCGGCTGCTGGGATGACGGGCAATTAAAGCCGGTCGGCAAAGCCTATTTCGGCTTTACAGATGAGGAACTCAAGCAGCTCGATAAATGGGTGCGCGCCAACACCATTGGCCGCTTTGGACCCGTGCGTGAGGTTGAAAAGGCGCTATGCCTGGAAGTCGCCTTTGACAGCATCCACGAAAGCCCGCGGCATAAGTCGGGCGTCGCCATGCGCTTCCCGCGCATTCACCGCATTCGGTGGGATAAGCCTGCGGCGGAAGCCGACCAGCTTGATGCCTTAAAAGGACTTATTGGATAGTCCTTAGCAGAGAAATAGCGCCCGTCATGCGCGGACTTGCCTGCGATGACGCAGCTCGAGCTGTCCTACAGAGTACCGCCCAGCTATAATGCTCGCGCTGGCGCTCAAGCGCCAATTGCTCTTTGAAACGTACAACCGTTCCTTATTATTCCAGGTGTGACTTTTGTGACTTTTGGACCCAACGCACTGGCCCGTCATGCCCTTAGTCGTAGAGATAGCTCATTGGGTTGTCGCGCTTTGTGCTGGGCGACGTCGTCTTCTCTTCCTCTTGGCTGGTAAAGTCTGTTTCCAAATGGAACTCTGCGACTTTGCGGTACAGCGTTGAGCGGCCAATTTTGAGGCGGCGGGCGACTTCTGTCATGCGGCCTTGATAGTGTTCCAGCGCCCAGCCGATAACGTCGGCTTCGATGTCGGCCAGCGGGCGGACGTGCCCATCTTCATTGGTCAATGTAATGTTGTGCGCACCAATGATACTCGGCGTGCCGCCGGAGGTGAGACGCGGCGTATCCTCAAGCGCTTCGCCGCCAAAACTTGCCAGCATCTGCGCTTGCACCTGGGGAAAATCGTCCATGGTCAGCATGGCGTCATCAGAGAGAACAACCGCCCTGAACATGACATTTTGCAGCTGACGTACATTGCCAGGCCAACGGAAGCGCTAGAGCAGCTCTAGCGCCTCCGGGGCGATGGTATTCTTATCCAGGTTTTCTGACGTGCTGATTTTCTCGACGAAATGCTCGATCAGAACCGGAATGTCTTCGGTGCGCTTGCGCAGCGGCGGGATGCGCACTGGGAAGACGTTGAGACGGTAGTAGAGGTCTTCCCGGAAATTGCCTTGCGCGACTTCATCGGCGAGCGTTCTATTGGTTGCTGATAAAACCCGCACGTCCACGCGCTCTACTTTGGTGGAGCCCACGGGATCCACTTCGCCTTCTTGCAAGACGCGCAGCAGCTTGACTTGGGTTTCCATGGGCAATTCGCCCACCTCGTCGAGAAAGATGGTGCCGCCATCGGCCTCCACAAATTTCCCCACATGGGCTTCCGCGGCGCCGGTGAAGGCGCCGTTGGCATGGCCAAAGAGAATGCTCTCATCCAGGTTTGCGGGGTTTGCGCCGCTGTTGACGATGACTTATGGAGCATGGCGCCGGGGGCTGGCGGCCTGAATGGCGCGCGCGAACACTTCCTTACCAA
>CAKZYD010000337.1 GCA_937884085.1 uncultured Sphingomonadales bacterium
TGGCGCTTTATTAATCACCTTCATGATCGTCGTTTCTTTCACCTGCTCCATTACCGGATAGGTTTCCGTTTGCGATACGCCTGGCAGGGCGGAAATGATGTCGCCCAGCAATGCGCGGTAGGCACGCATATCTCTCGTGCGCACCTTAATGAGGTAGTCATAGCCGCCGGACATCATATGACATGTCATGATTTCCGGTATTTCTTGGACCGCTGCGTTGAACGCTTCAAGCGTATTACGCAGCGAGTCTAGCAGCTTGATTTGAATATACGCCAAATAGCCCTGGTAGATTTTTTCGGGGTCCAGGACAGCCCGATAGCCGCGGATAAAGCCGTCTTTTTCCAGCCGTCTTAACCGCTTCAAACACGGCGACTTGCTGAGATTGACGCGCGCAGCCAAATCAACAACCGACATCCTGCCGTCGTGCTGAATTTCTTCGAGAATGCGCATATCTGTAAAATCCATAGTATCGTTATTTTCCATATATGAGGTCTTTTAGAGATTCAAATTACGTATATTATATTCATATAGTCTAATAAAAGACAGAATAAAAGTCTCACTTCCTTTCATAATCTGGCATTCTGTGGTGATCGAGATTCACCTTAAAAACAGGAGTGTTGTGATGGCGTCGACGTTTGCGGACCTGAATGCGTTTTATCACTGCGATGAGACTGGATTGGTCAAGCATCTGGTCGACATAGCGCAGCTGTCGCAGGCGGATCGCGACGTCATTTCTGAACGCGCAGAATCCTACGTTGATGATATCCGCGCCAGCAAGGACAGCCTGCAATTGCTTGATGCCTTTCTGCAGGAATATGGGCTCACAACTGCGGAAGGCGTGGCGCTCATGCGGCTCTCTGAGGCGCTTATTCGTACACCAGATTTCCCAACGGCGCGCCGGTTGGTTCGCGATAAGATCGGCGACGCGCAGTGGTCGGATCATTCTGGTGCAAGCGACAGGCTTTTGGTGAATGGCGCGACCAGTGGTTTGCAGTTGTCGGCATCCTGGATCAAAGCAAGCGGCGGCCTTAATGCGAAGCGTCTTGCCGCAAAACTGGGAGACCGGGTGCTTGTGAAGGCAGTGCGGGCCAGCATGGCGCTTATGGGCGAACATTTTGTGCTTGGCAGCACCATCAATCAGGCAACGCATAAGGCAGAGGAAAATGCGAATACAGCAAACCGGTACTCCTTTGATATGCTTGGGGAATCGGCCATAACTGCCAAGGATGCCGAGGCATATTTTCAAAGTTATACGAAGGCTGCCCGGCATCTTGCGAGGGCCAATACAGAAGGTAAGTTAGTCGGCTCCAACCCGAGCTTGTCCGTCAAATTATCCGCGCTCCATCCACGCTATGCGTATTTGCAGCGCGACATCTGCGTTCCCACCCTGATAGATCGATTGACCGAGCTGTGCCGGATTGCAAAGTCCGCCGGTATTGGCCTGACCATTGATGCTGAGGAGGCCGACCGGCTAGAGGTCTCGCTGATCATCATTGAAGCTCTAATCCGCGCCGAGGAATTTGCCGGTTGGGATGGATTTGGCGTTGTTGTGCAGGCCTATCAGCGGCGTGCAACACGCGTCATAAACCAGCTCATCGCCATGGCCCGATTAGCCCAGCGTACAATCTCGGTGCGGCTTGTGAAGGGCGCTTATTGGGACATGGAAATCAAACGCGCGCAGGAACTGGGCTTGGACAGCTACCCGGTTTTCACCCGCAAGGCTCATACCGACATCAGCTATCTGGCCTGTTCACGCCTTTTGCTCGATGCACCCGATTGCATCTTTCCACAATTTGCGACCCACAACGCCCACACGGCTACGGCGATTGCCCACATGGCGACCAACAATCAACGTTTTGAGTTTCAGCGCCTGCATGGCATGGGTCAGCCGTTGCACCAGCGCTTGATGAAAGATATTGGTGCGACCAGCCGGATTTACGCGCCCGTCGGTAGTCACAAAGACTTGCTCCCCTATCTCTTTCGCCTCCTTTTTGAGTCCGGCGCTAACTGTTCGTTCGTGTACGTACTCTTCTATGTTGAAACACTGCCCCGTGACATCGTCATCGATCCGATCGATTTGGCTACGCGTGATGGTTTTGGGCCGGATGAGACGATTGGAGCGCCGCGCGATCTGTTTGCAGGGCAGCGCTTGGCTGCACGCGGTATCGACCTCACTCAAGCGAAGGTCGCTGAAAGGCAAGCTGCAAACCTATCCGCTCAAACGCAGGCCTATAGGGCAGCCAGTTTAATCGACGGCGTCGATGTTCCGGGTGAAATGGTCGCGATCAACAACCCTGCAGCGACATCTTCGATTGTCGGCTATGCCAAGCAGGCGTCCGCTGAATGTGTAGAGAGGGCCATGCGCACGGCTGTTAAGTCCAGTTGGCCGTCACTCAGCGCTGCTGATCGGGCCAAATGCCTCCGCAAAGCTGCTGACCTTCTAGAAGAAGACATGAGCGCGTTCTTAAAGCTGTGCACCCTTGAAGCTGGCAAGACCCTGCCAGATGCCATTGCCGAAGTACGCGAAGCGATTGATTTTTGCCGCTATTACGCAGACCAAGCACAAGGACAACGCGTGGCGGGCCGCGTGCCGCTAGGCGTGGTCGCGTGCATCAGCCCATGGAACTTTCCGTTGGCGATTTTTTTGGGTCAGATTGTCGGTGCGCTGAGCGTTGGCAACACGGTCATTGCCAAGCCAGCGCCGCAAACGCCGCTCATTGCCTATGCTGCGATTAAACTGCTATTTCGCGCGGGCGTTGATCCGAAAGCGGTCCAGCTTTTGATCGGCGGCACAGATATCGGCGCAGCCCTAACGGCCCAGCCAGATATTGCAGGTGTCTGTTTTACCGGCTCCACCGCGACAGCCAAATGCATTGCAGCAACCCTCGCTGACACAAGCAACAGCGATATTCCTATGATTGCAGAAACCGGCGGCATCAACGTCATGATCATTGATTCAACTGCGCTGCTTGAACAAGCGGTGCAGGATGTGGTTGCTTCCGCGTTCCAAAGTGCGGGGCAGCGCTGCTCCGCTTGCAGAATTGTGGCTGTGCAAGATGACATTGCCGACGCCTTCATAGCGATGCTGGCCGGCGCTGTAGACGCCCTTTCAATGGGAGATCCATCGGACTTGGCAATTGATGTAGGCCCTGTCATTGATGGCGATGCGCACACTAAGATTGCCGCTTATGTTGAGGCTGCGCGCGGGCGATTTGAGGCCATTGCGGAAAAATCACATGAAGGCATCAACGACCAAGGACATTTCGTAGCCCCCGTCGCGTTCGAGGTGCAGAAAGTCTCCGATGTCGCTGAAGAGGTTTTCGGCCCCGTGCTACATATGGTGCGCTTTAAGGGAACCGAGATCGCGGCACTTGTCAGTGACATCAATGACTTGGGTTTCGGGCTCACCATGGGCCTTCATACGCGCATTGATGAACGGGTGAAGGCATTTGCTGCGCATGCCAAGGTCGGCAACCTTTACGTCAATCGCAATCAGATCGGCGCCGTTGTCGGGGTGCAGCCCTTTGGCGGCGAAGGCCTGTCGGGAACTGGGCCAAAGGCTGGTGGCCCACATTATCTCTTTAGGCTGACCCGTGTCTCATCCCCGCGGCGTGCGCACGCTATGACTGCACATGAAAAGGCCATTCAGATACCGACACAGGCAACGCTTGCAACATATCAAAAAAGCATGGACGCCCAAAAACTCTGGCTTAGCAATGCCGGTCAAGATGCGCGCCACTGCCTTTTAGATACAGCCTTCAAAAGCGCGACGGTGCTCGCAGAAGACATCTTGGACCAGCTCAAACGGCCTCAAGAGATTGCCTTGCCCAGCCCAACGGGCGAAGACAACGTGCTGCGCCTCCATCCCCGCGGCATTTTCTTATGTTTGCCGTCTGAAGACCCCAGCGTTGCAGCGAAACAATTGGCGCTAGCGCTGTATGCCGGTAATGCTGTCATCACCAGCACCGGGACAGCTGCGCAGCCAATGATAGATGCGCTGCGCCTCGCGTTGATCGCAAACAACGCGCCCAATGACATCATCGTGTGCACGAGCGCTGCCAACATGCTGTCCTTGGCAAATTCTGATATAGCGGGCCTTATAACCGACAGGATTAACCTCGGCGCGCAGTGGGCAAAGCGGCAGGGATCAATTCTCCCGGTGTTGAAGAGCGCGGATGAACCAGAGTTGTTTTATCACGAGCGCACTTTAACGGTGAATACAACAGCAGCCGGCGGTAATACCGCGCTGCTGTCGATCGCAGCTTAACATACTGCGGGCAGCCCTTCCGTGGCCGTTCGGGCATAACCAAGAAGTGCGCCATCACAGCTGCGATCATGGTCACGGGGTTGCGGGCTGGCCCTTAGAGTGGATTGTCGGTGACGAACCTACAGGCAAGCGGGTCCATATTGCTTAGCGTCAATGCGCTTAACGTCGGTCTGATCAAGCAATGAGATTGGGCATCTACTTTTGCGGGGTAACACCAGTATTGGTCAGCGACCCAGCAATCGTCGGCAGGCCGGTAACATAAAATACGTATTTAGCCACATGGGTAAGTCGTGAGAGGGAGCCTAACAGGCGGGCCTGTTACAGTCCGCGAATGCCACCCAAACGCCTTCAATTGCTCATGCCTTAGAGATTATGACGAAGAGAGGCTGCATAGTGCCAACGGCAACAAACAGCCGGTGGCTATGCTTTCCGGCTTATCCTGCCGATTGTCGAAATAAGCCATAACCCGAAAGATGACTCAGCTGCTTGGATCAGAGTAAGGGAGAGCAACTGGCTAGTGGTGCGTTGATAGGTTTGCAGCTTGGGAGTTGGACTTCGCGCGGCGTTGCTCTAAAGCTCGGCGCGTCACATGAAGGTTTTTTGCCGCCTGGCTGAGGTCTCCGCTGGCTGTGTCGATGGCTTGCTGCACGAGAATATTTCCAAAGGTTTGAACAGCCATTTTCAGCCCTTGGCCTGAGGAGAGCGCGGTTTGCGCGGCCGCTTGCATCAAAGAGGGGTTCGCAAAGATTTCAACACCTTGCGAGGGGGTGGGCCGCTCATCAGCCGGCAGGTCGCCAGGCGTGATAGGGCCGTCGCCTACATAATTCATACAGGTTCGCCGAATGATTTGCTTTAGCTCCCGGACATTACCGCTATAGCGGCGCTGGAGCAGCAAGTCCCGGATCGGAGGTGTGAAGCACGGACGCTGCGTTGGACCGCCAAATTTCTCAGCAAAATGCCGCGCAAGAGACAACACATCCGTGCCGCGCGCGGCCAAGTCGGGTACGTCAAGTGTGATCCCAGCAAGTCTGTCATAGAGATCGCGGCGAAAGCTGCCACGCTCCAGCGCAGTGCGCAATGATCGGTTGGTGGCGCAAATCGGCCTGAAAGTCGCCGTTTGCCAGTGGTTGCTCCCGAGTCGTTTGTAGGTGCCCTCCTGCATCGCCCGAAGGAGGCGCGGCTGTAAGTCCAGTGGTAATTCTCCCACTTCGTCGAGAAATAAAGTGCCGCCGTCAGCCAGCGCAAAAGCCCCGTCGCGAGACCCATTGGCACCGGTGTAAGAGCCTTTTTCATGGCCGAAAAACTCGCTGCCAGCCAGTTCGGTCGAGAGGGTTGCGCAGTCGACGACCACCAAGTTCTTGGCCGACCGAGCCGCATCGATCTTGTGGATCAAGCGGGCCAGCAATTCCTTGCCCGTCCCGCAGGGGCCGCTCAGCAATATCGGGGCATTTGAGAAAAGACCGGCCTGTACCGCGCTGCGCAGGCAGGCAATCCAAGCGGGGCTGCTGCCGATTAGATTTCTAGTGATATGGGGTTTTTCTAGTTCGTCATCGATCCGTTTCCAACGTCGCAGTCTGGCCGAGAGCTTTGGCAGGGTTTTTGCCGCATCTTCCCAGAACAAGACGTCGTCAAAGCCGATGGAAAACAGTGCCCACATCTGCGGGCTTTGGCTTTCGCGGATTGGCAAGAGCGCAAGCCTGCGGCCGGTTGAGCCACTGTGGCAGCCAAGGTCCTTTTGCTCCAGTGCTTCAGAAATCCTGTCACAGAGAAGTATTTCGGGCGGCGGAATGCATGCACCCTGCCGCGCGTTACAGATGTCGATGCCATGTTGGCGCAAGCCATCTATGAGCGCGTCTTGGGACAGGAAGGCTGCCTGGCGCGCAGCGCCAAATTTGACGGGTAACTTCACGGCAAGCGACACAATCTACTCACGGCCCCCCAAAGGACGTTCTATCCACCCCCGCAAGCGGACCGCAGCTGCCAGTCATTTTGTTATTAGCCAACAATAGCGGTCCTACAGAGTTTTGACGAATTACAAAAAAGCGGCATTTATTCCGGCCCGGTAACCTTGGCGCTTTAGCGTGTATTTCGGCTCACGAAGCTGCGTTCCTTTTGGCCGAGATGGACTGCAGCATTGAACGTCGGTCTTCCACCCACTCTAAAACGCCGAATGTGAACGCCAACCAGGTTGCGCCCGCCGTTGGAGGAATGGCGCGTAACCCATACCGGGCTGCCGCTATGACCACCGAATGTGTCATTTTCATAGAGGAGAAGACCATTCTGGCGCTGCTGTAACCGGTTAAAGGCGCTCCATTGCGTCCCCCAGGGCTTATCGACAGGATAGCCGGACAAATTGACGGACAGTCGGCCTGGTGGCAAAGGCAAGGCGCCAGTGATACTACTGCCTCGGCGGTCGCCCGATGGCCGCGGGCTTTGCCCCCAATATCCTGCGGTGCTGCCGAGAGGGTCTTTTAGATGCACGATGGCATAGTCAAACCGCGTCGCGATACGAAAGCCGGTGATGGTGCCGCTTGCATTGCGCCTGATGAAGCCAGGGGGCAGGATGAAGCGGGCGCCGACGGTTTCACCAAAGGGCTTGCGCGCTCCATCCCGTCCAGGGACGATCTTCATATCCTGCGGCCGGTTGATAGCCGGCG
>CAKZYD010000338.1 GCA_937884085.1 uncultured Sphingomonadales bacterium
AAAACGGAGCCGCCGAGCGCCGTAGAAAATAGTATAGACTTTATACTGCGCATAAAGTTTTAGTGCGATTTCGCTATCAGATGTATAGTCTTTGACAGACCTGTAGCCCCTATACGTTTTATTAATAAACTCCTTACTTTGGTTTTGAAGCGGTAGAAGTTCGGTGTTTTTCTTTAAGTACGTTTCAAAACACTCTTTCGTGTCCGGAAATCTGTTACTATTCAAATCAATATCGAAGCTGCACCTACGTTGGCGCAAATTATAGACATTTTGCGTCCCGAACACGGTGCCGTTTTCTTGGCTTGTGAATTGGCGCAGCGGGCGAAACATATCTGTTTCATCCATGCCCACGCCAACGAACAGAACATGGTTGCCTTTGAACACGGCGGATAGCGCTTCGTTAAAGGCCGTCGAGCGGCTGGCTTCACCCAGATAGCGCTTCTGATAGTCCTTTTCGGTGAGGACCATAGACTGCAGATCATCGAGCCGGCCGTGCAAATGAAAGACTTGCCCGTCATAGCGCCCCGGCAGCACCGCAAAGTTGATGAGTTCCCCAATGTTATCCGCACTTAAATTCACGCTCAGGACCGATTTTCCAAGGCCATCGGTGAATTCAACCCGCGGCTCAAAAGCCAGTTGAGAGGGATCAAGCGTTATCTCATCAATAGGCGCACCTTCTTGGCCTTCGGCAGCGCCTATTTGTGCGCCGCCTTCCTCGTTACCCTGCGCTTTGTCTTTCGGTTCTCTCTTATTTATCGGCAGCAACAGCGCTTCAAAACTGCTTACACTGCCCTTTGGCGGCCAATCGCGCCGCACACTGAGATCGCTGACCCGGAACAAGCGGTCAAACTCTCTTTCAATCTCTACATCATAGTTGAGTGTCATGAAGCGCTTGATGCGCAAATGCGTCACTAAGGTCTCGATGGGATGCACGTCTACGACCGTCGACGCCGCAACCGCGTTTCCCGGCTCGCCCGGCACCCACCAATCGCCGATCTCCTCGAGCATCTTTTTACGCAGGGTCCTGCGCCCGGTGCCCAGCAACGCTTGTATTTCCTCACGAACATTCACGCAGGCATTAATTTTTGCATCGCTCTTGATGGTCAAAGCCACGCGCTCACACATTTCCATAACCAGGAGATAGGTTTCTGGATCAGGCGATTTCCCGGGCGCCAACTGCGCATTTAGGCTGCTCAAAACACGGTATTCCTCCAGCAGTTTTCTATTTTGGGTGTCTTTGCAGTGGTTGTCGAAAAATGTTTCGACAGCGCTGAAGGCTGCTTTAACAAGCTCGCCCCAGCTTGGGCGCCCATAGGCTGCCGTCACGCCCGAGCCGATAAAGCCAATCACTCGGCCAATATTCATCGCGCGAAACAGCCCAAGACGGCCGCGCTCTTCAATGTGCTCTAATGTAAGTTCAAATTCCCGATAGGGGTGCGAATAGGTATACAAAAATCACCTGTGTTGACTTATTTGGGCACCGTGTCAGAGGCATCTGTCTTATGCGTTTCGTCTGTGACGATCTGTGCGATGCGCGAGAGGAACTCCCGTGTTTCCTTATGATTGCTTTTTTCCTCATATGCGACTTTGAAAAACGCACCCACACGCGCATCAAGTACCCAGTTCATGGGCGCTGCATAGCGGCCGTCCGCACCTTCCGGGACGGCTGGTAGCCCGATGTGAAAGAAGTTGTTCTTTGATCCACCTGCCGGGCTGCAAAAGTCGCGCCGTGCAATTGTGAGTGCTTTCGCCGCCAGACCGCTGCGCACCGACACAACGCCAAATAGCGGCGCCATGAGTTCACTGAGCGGGTCTTTAGCAAGAGTTCCGGTCGCTTGGCGGACAGGACCATAAGCTGCCCCGCACCGCGCCGTGACCTTTTCAAAGTCTGACGGAGGCTGGGCTTTGGCAGTATCATGGCCTACCAGTTTGCCAAGCGTCCCCTTCCCTTCTGCCGCATTTGAAACTGTGAGCAAAAAGGGCACAGGCTGAAACCGCAGCGCCTTGAGAACCTCTTCGCGCTGAATTTCTTTGATAACGTCCATCGCCGTCGCCACGCCCAAATTCTCAAAATAGCCACCGTCGATAACCTGCCGGCGGCGCCGCACCTGGCCGCAGCAGCCGCAGCCATCGCTGCCTGGTGAGCGGCGCACGCAGTAGCGGCCTGCCGGGGAAATGAAGGGAAAGCGTGCGGAGTTCATAACCGCTGTTGTCAGCGGGATATCGCGCTGCGCTTCGGTGAAAAAATCAACGATTGAGGGGAACACATCGGCACGCTCCTTCGCGCGGGGCAAGGAGAATGTGGCAGTGAGCACACGCCGGCCTGATTGCGGGTCATAGCCATTGAGCAGAAGATGGGGCACATGGCGTTTTTGATCAACAGACCTGCGCTGCAGCGCCAGCAAACCAACCGTGTTCAAAGGCGCCTTAACGTCTAAGCTTGCGCAGTCAAACGCCCAGTCCTGCTCCCAATGGCGGGCAAAGCTACGCTCAAGCGCTTCGTTGCGATCATCCACGTCAAAACCGAAAGACCCGCCAGACAGCAGGCCAAAAAAGTCAAATCGGCGCAAAGCATCGGCCCAAAAATATTGATGGATCGATGGCCATAGCAGATCTGCTTGTGACATTGGATTTGAGGCTGGAGGGTTTGAGGCTCGGGGTTTTGAAGTTGGCTTATCATCCGCCCCGATACGGCACCCAGCCCGGTCTAGAAAATAGGTAACCGCGCCCAAAGACCCGCCAGAGACACCGCTGATAGCGAAGATATAATCGTTCAAGGATGCAGACAGGCTGGGGTCTTTCAGCAGTGGCCAATCCTGCTCCATGTTTGTCAAGACATGCAGTACCCAAGCGCCCGCTCGGCTCGCTCCGCCAGCTGCGCCGACAATCACGACAGGGATTTTCGGCTTTGAATCAGGGGCAGTTTTGGGATTAACGACAATGTCGGGGAAGTGCTGCTGCGCCCAGCTGTTGAGGGCCTGCGTCAGCGTTGGCCGGGCGGCCACCTCAGGCGCGCTGCCGGCAATTGTGCGAATGGCATAGACATCTTTATAGTCTTGTTCCACCTGTTTGCCCGTCCACCCCCCAGGCGTGCCATAGAGTAGCCAGGCAAACACAATCAGCGCCGCCAGCCGGCCAATGCGCCGGGCCATAGCGGGCCGGCTGTGTTCATTAAAGGACTCCAGTGCCATTTTGCTGTGCATGTCGTCCCAAAAAGGCAGAGCGCTTTGCGCGGGCTTACCCAAACAAAAGCGAAGTATCCGCGGCAACATCAACACAAGAGCGAGCAGGCGCTCGACGATGTCTCGCAAAAAGCAGAGGATAAGCACCAGCGGCCCGAGCGCGCCTGTCATGGCCATCAAGGCGATATTGGGCGTGGTCAGCACATTGT
The DNA here is from genome assembly GCA_937884085.1 of uncultured Sphingomonadales bacterium. GTDB lineage: Bacteria > Pseudomonadota > Alphaproteobacteria > Sphingomonadales > CAKZYD01 > CAKZYD01. The sequence continues at coordinate 3,392 of CAKZYD010000338.1, forward strand.
CCTGGAAGGTCTGAGTGGTGCTGGCAATGACAATGATAAACAGCGTCCATAAGAGAATGAATATGTGCAGCAAAAACGGCGCGCCGATGATCGCCGCCCACAGGGCTTCGAGCTTGCCGGTGAGCGTATCTGTACTCTGTGAGACCGCGGCAGAGCCCGCGCTACTCAGATTGATCCAGCGCGTCTCAGTACTGCCAGTCACGGCTTTGATGAGCCGCAGGACGCCATAGGTCAAAAACGCGCCTGCAAAGGCGCCGCCTGCGATTAAAAGGGTGGCTAAAATGATCTTGAGGGGGTACCCGCCGGGATTTAATTGTACAGCCCTATTGATCGCGATGCCGCTCACCAAAGACACAGCCATAATCCCCAATGGCAGTCCAAACCCAGCATAAGGCGCGGCTGAAAACAGCGTGACGACGCGCCAATAGCGGGTTCGATGATCTGTTGTATCCTCGTCTTTTTTATCCTCAGGGGTTTGCTGCGCTGGATCTGTCGTGAGCCAAGCGATGAGGCCAGCAAAGAGAAAAGACAAAACAATCAGGATTGCGACTTCGAAAAGCCGGTTATTGTCACGCCACGCAGGCTGCGTGGAGACCCAGGTGACCAGTGCGATAAACACGGCTGGAAAGATGGATGCCGCTTTGTAGGGCGACACCACACGTCCGCCCAGGGTGAGACTATGACGCGTGCTGGGCAAAGGCCCGCCACGCAAAGCCATCTCCGCATTGATGACGGCGTAGGTCCAATACCCACACACAATCGCTAGGATGAGACCCGATAGCGTAAACACCCAGAAGGCAGCGTTGAAGACATCCGACCCCGGCCCCATCTGCACGGGATACAACATGTCGTACATTTGAGGCGCCATGCGAAAGCCGCCAAAGATGATGACCACATAAAAAACGCTGATGGGCTCATCGAGCCAGCGCCGCAAAGTCAGATATAAGAAGCCCAGAAGGCGGTCTGGCACTTTGCCTTGCTGCGGCGTCGCCATGTCCGGATTGGGCACGCCCATCACGGTCCGTCCTGCGGCGTGGAGAGCGCCTGCACACCCTCTAAGATGATCGCGTATTCCGCCACGATAGCCTTCAGTTCTGCTTGCGCTGTTTCCAGAACGTCTTTCTTTTGTGCAACTTCAAAGGCGGGACAGGCTCCTACATCTACGTCATTATCCTCGCAGGTGGTCTCAAGCGCATCCAGCTTAGGTTTGAGCCCATCTCGAACTGCAGCGATTTTGAGCGCTATGCGCTGGTGCAGCGCTTTGGCATTGAGCGCCGACAGCACAGCGCCGCTGCGCTGACCCGCCGGCACACCCGCTTGCGCGGCGCCCAGGCTGTCCATCGCATCATTGGCAATGGCGAGCCGCTGCGCCCCTTCTACGGCGTCGCTCATGCCGCCTGTGGCCGCGGATTTAGCCAAATCCAAAAAGGCCCCGCCCAAATCATTATACGCTTTGACTAAGTCCGTGGGGTCGGAGGAGAAGGACTTTAAATTCCAGTTGCCAATGTCATCACGAATAAAGGCCATGCGCACGTCGCCAACGCCCGAAGCATAAGCTTCATTCACCCGCGCCCAGTTGTCGTCATCAAACAGCCGCTTTGCAACAGCCACGCGGGCCGCGGGATCGATTTGGCGTCCTGCTGTAGCCCCAAGCCAATCGTACAGGTCAATGAAAGCCGTAGGCTGGGTAGCGCGCAGATATTGGCTGTTGGACATAAGCGCGCGGTCAAGTCCGGTGCTGCGCCCATCGCCCGTTTGGAGCGCCAGCGCCGTTGCCCGCGACGACAATTGATTGGCAAACTCCGCAGCCATGTTAGCAGCTTTCACCAAGTCAATAAGCAAGCGTTTGTCCGGTGGCTCAACAGCGGCGAGATTGTAAGAAATGGCTGTGGCAAGAATACGGAAGGAGCCAGCAATGGCCGAGACATGAGCATAGGCTTCTGTATCGTTGGCAGCCTGGGCCCGTGCAAGCGCGGCGTCGGCATCGGTCAGCTTTTTGCCAAGCGTATCCAAGTCTTTTTGCGCGTCTTCAATAGCTTCCAACTGAGTGCCCAGAGCCTGGTGAAAGGCAAAGGCCTGCGCCCCTAGGCGATCGGGCGCAATGGCTGTGATGCCGACGTTACTCT
>CAKZYD010000339.1 GCA_937884085.1 uncultured Sphingomonadales bacterium
AACAATAATAATTCGAATTGCAAAAGTCAAACAAAAAGCCCGAAGCAATGCGCTCCGGGCTCTTTGTATCGATGAATCAGGAATGACCTATTCTGTCATCGCCGTGATTGTGGCTGTGCCAGTGCCGCCAGTTGACAACGAGTAAGTAGAGCTCGCGCCGACTTCTTGAGCAACAGCTTCGTCGAAGGTGACGCAGATTTCTGACTCGTCTGGCATTGTGGCGCAAAGGACGCCAGCTTCTTCATCCATGGTGTAAGACGCTGAGACGTCGCCAGAGGTTGCTGTGCCTTCGCCGTCAAACGTCCACTCTTGCGTAGTGCCATCATCCTTCGCGAATGAGACCGTAATAGATGCAGCAAAAGCAGGGGCGGCGACAAATCCAGCGGCAATGGCCGCGGCTAGAAACTTTTTCATGTGGGCTTCCTCCAAACCATATTGGGACCGCCGCTATCCGTCGGTGCGGTGGCAGCGTTATGGTTAACAGTTTCCTAATCCCCGAGCAATCGACTTACTGTGTCCGCTCTGAGACAGACAGAACATTTCCATCAGGGTCATTAAACCAAAGAATTTTTGCGCCGCCGTCTGGGCTTTCCCAAACGCCGCGCTCGTCCTGACCCATGCCCTCGAAGCGTTTGGGTTCGACCCCATTTCCGGTGAGCGCTGCATGTGCCGCTTCTATGCTTGGCACTTGCCAGTCGAGCACGGTGAAGGGGAGTGGGGTATAGTTGGGGACCTTAGATAGCCGCAATTCCACCCCTGAGAGGGCATAGACAAGCGCGTAGGGCTCGTCGGCTTGCAGAGTTAGCCCAAGCGCGCCTTCATAAAACGCGCGCGCGGCCTCAGCGTCTGAGGTCGCTAAGAATACAGTCGATTTTGCTGATTGAAGATCCATCATCGCCTCCTCGCATGATGCAGGTATCATCCAGCAAGATGCGAAGAGGTCAATGAAAGAGCTTTACTGGCCTGCGAAGCGCAGGAAGCGGTTGCGCAGGTCTTTGTCTGTTTTGAAGACACCCGTGAACTGGGTTGTTATCGTCGCGACATTCTTGTGGTGAACGCCGCGTGTGGTCATGCACTGGTGCTTGGCATCGATCAGAACAGCAACGCCTGCAGGCTTCAGCGCGTCAGTGATACAGTCAGCGACCTGCGCCGTCATCGTTTCCTGCGTTTGCAGGCGCTTGCCAAAGATCTCTACGACGCGGGCGATCTTTGAAATGCCGACGACCCGGTGTGTCGGCATATAGGCCACGTGCGCTTTACCGAGGATCGGCACCATATGGTGCTCACAATGGCTTTCGACGTCTATGTCTTTGAGCATGACGATATCGTCATAGCCCTGGACGTCTTCGAACGTCCGAGACAGCTCTTTTACCGGATCCATTTCATATCCGGCGAAAAACTCTTGGTAGGCTTTCACAACGCGTTTCGGCGTATCGATCAGGCCTTCGCGACGGGGATCGTCGCCAGCCCAGGCCAGCAGGG
>CAKZYD010000340.1 GCA_937884085.1 uncultured Sphingomonadales bacterium
CAAGATGATTGTGCGTCCTGCCGAACAGATCTTTACGGTGAAAAGCAGAGCGACGTCGGCTGTATATAGCTAGCCTTCATACTGACTGAACAGAACCGGCGCATCAATCGACATTGCAGCGAACGCATCTTGAAGCGAGGCGACGACACCTTGCGATAAATTTGCCAGACTCGCATTGATGATCGCAGCGTTTTCCCGGTCCAATAAACCGATATCGCCGACCTCAGACGACAAGGTGATTTTTGCATCGGGCACAACGCTTTTCACCGCATCGCCGGCGCGCTTTTCCATATCGGGTCTTACCGGCGCAAAGCTGGCGCTGATTGCAAAGCTACGAATGCCGTCCATACTTTGTTGTTTTGCAATTCTGGCGATATCTTCAACGTCAAGCTCTGCATACTCATTGCCGTCATAGAATGACCCGCCGCTAACAATGTGGCCTTCGGCAAGCCAGTCGCGTAGATCCGCCGGCCATCCCGCCAATGGAGGAATCCCATCTGTCTTTGGCGCCGCCGCGCGGATAACACAGACACGCTCAAGGAGAATTCGAAGGACAAATGCGATCACTAACTGCGTGGTCCCAATCATGATTGCCTTGATTTGGCTTGCCGTGATGGAACTCTGCGCCAACAACTCGCGCACGCAGGTGATAACACCGCTGCGCACATCCTCGCTCGTGAACGACTTATGACTTGCCAGGAGCTGCGTTCCGCTCATAAGAACCGCATCGGTATTGGTTCCACCAACATCAATACCAAGTCGGATTGGTTTCGTTGTCATGACTGTCCAGACACCCCCCTGAAAGAGACTCCACCGACCTGGGCTAAAGTGGGGCTCTAATTGAATTTATCGCTTAGAGTGCTTAGAACTTTGAATGTGGCCTAGAGGATGAATTGGATAGTCAATGAAAAAAAAGGGATAGCCCCGACACCTACCCGTTCGTGACATTGGGCGAGATTTAACCCGGACTTTTGTATGCAAGATCAGTTTTCAAATAATCGAAAGTTCTCCCCTGCTTCGTATACTCAGGATATTATTCAGCGCCGCCGATTACGCTTAAGTGCACTCGACTTTTCTTCTTATCGAGTGTTTTTATTACGCGCACCGATTGGTTATGGAAAAACGATATTGCTCAGCCACTGGGCTAAGGACGCCCAAGAGGACGGCAAATCCGTTGGCTGGGTCACATTGTCTGAAGAAGACTGTGCACCGAGTGATTTTTTACAGACGCTTTCTAAAGCACTTAACGTCGATCACGCATCAGCTGGTTCAATTGAAGAATTAATCGGCCATATATCATCCCATGCCAGACCAGCGATGCTCTTTCTTGACAGATATGATGAAATCGTCTCATCGGGCAGTGAAACAATCATCCTTAAATTAATTGAAGCATCGCTACCAAATCTGCACATCGCCATCGGCGGTTACAGTGCTGGGCGCTTGCCGGTCGGAAGCTTAATAAGAAATGGTGACGTGCAAATCCTTGGCCAGGAAAGGCTCTCCTTTACACCATCCGAGCAGTCACTTCTAATTGGCCCTGCCCCGAAAGGCGGCGCGCAATTATTGCAAGAATGCTCGGGGTGGCCGCTGGCAATACGGCTATTCAAAAAATTTGCATCTCATGCGTCAGCTTCAAAAATTGATTTTAAAGCCTATTGTCAGAACTCGGGCAAATATGAAGTTGTACATGAACTGCTGATTGAACACCACTGGCAAGGCGGACCGCACGTTGCTGAGATCATGGGAATCAGTAAACAGGTTACCTCAAAACAGCTCCATGAAATATGTGATGACCCAAATGCAAGGCGTGTTGCAGACCTGATGTGCGAACGGCTTCCAATAGCAAGGAGGGCAGGCAATGACGCTGTCATCTATACCCCTATTGGGATCGTCAATCAGCTTTTCAAAAGGCGCTTTGCCGAATTGAATAACGACACTCGCTCTCATCTTGCGCTTCAAGCAGCGTCTTGTTTTCGAAGATCCAATCAAATTTTAGAGGCACTGAATTTGGCTATGCTTGCGGGATCGCCGCAAAGCGCTGTTGCTTTTGCAGAAAGTTTTGGCCCGTTGCGCCTATTACTGACTTATGGCGTTACGCCACTACTGGATCTGTTTGAACAGCTTCCTGCGGATGTCTTGGAGCACTCTCCAAGAATACAGCTGCTGATCGCTGTTATGTACTCAAAGCGCGGGTATTTAAAAGAATCCCGGCAAATGGTTGAGACATGTCTAAAAGATGCAGCGCCAGCTGATCTGTCGCACCCATCATCTCCCCTGGCTATAGAAATTTTCTTTGCACGTATGAATTTAAGTGCTCATTTTGATGCAGACTGGATTGACAAAGTCGAAAAAGAGAGCCCGAGCGCTTTCATCTCAGACCCCATCCTGGCCGGCTGGCTACGAACATGTTCTGGCATCATAGAGCATCAGCTTGGAAATTTGCAAAAAGCTGAACTGGAATTTCAAAAATCTAATATTCTTTTTGAGCGGCTGGGCACTGATTATCAACTTCTCTATCTAAACCTACATGCAGCGCATATCCTCCTGGCGCGCGGCCTGCACAAACAGGCAGCAAGTGCGTTTAGCAGCGTTCAAAAGCTTAGCAGCAGTCAATATCCTTCTGACAAAGGGCTTCGCGCGGCCGCTAAAATCGGTTTTTTCGAAGCCAAGTTTCATTCAAAACCACATTCCTTGGATATGGGAGCATTAAATGCAGCTGTGTTTGACCTGCTACAGTCTGAAGGATGGTTCGAACCATTTGCATCAGCCTATTATATTGGCACTTTGTGCGCATGGCATAAGGGCGGAATTTCGCTGGTTGAGAACCTTCTCGACGAAGCTGAAGATGAGTTCATAAAGCAAAATATTGGCCATGTTCAAAATTATATACGCACACTAAGAGCGCTCTATCTTTGTAAGGCAGGAGACATAGAAAAGGCGCAGGCGATTCTCGAAAACCTTACATTCAATTCGAGCAATGATGCCTCAAATCCGCCGGCTCGCGTGTTCTGGAGAGAGCGCCACATGCGCGCAGTTGTTGATATATCGATGCATAACGCGCGAGGACAATACCATCAGGCGTTAGAGGCCGCCCAACATCACCAAAACGACGCCGAACATGATGGCAGACTGTGTTCATTGGCTGAGTTTCTCATGTGGAAAGCGTATTTGTTGGAGAAGCTGAAAAAACCTGAAGAATTTAGGCAGAGTTTTAATGCAGCACTTAGCTTGGCTTGCAGGCTTAGGCTTCGAAGTCCACTGGCGCAGTGGCTAGAATTCATTAACAAGCACATTAATGAAATCAATCCTGATTTGCCGCCTAAGGTGCGCGAATTTGTGACAAGTTTAGACAACACGCTGGGCGCGCCGCACTCTGCTGAGTTCTTGCTCAGCGAACGCGAAATCGCAGTTCTTAAATGCGTTGCTCAAGGCTTTACCAATAAACGGATCGCCCAGGAATATTCAATCAGTCCAAATACGGTAAAATATCATCTGAAGAATATATATTCAAAGCTGCAAATTGATGGTCGCAGAGAGGCCGCAGTTTTTGCCCAACAACTCCATATCACTCAATAGCCCTTATGGTAATCATCCCGTTTTGGTGGGGTTGAGACTTGGACTTCACGCAGCGGCGTGGACCTATAATTCATCCAACCAGGCAGGCCGAACTAGAACAGGTTTTGCCAATCTTTCAACCCCCAGCTGCGCAATGAATGCTTGAATGAGACCCTGTTCTCCTCGCTGAGAGAGGCGCGGGAGATCGTTGAAGCATCGCGCCGAGCTTACAATCAGGAGCGCCCACAGTCAGCCCTGGGTTGGCGCACCCAATGAATTTACCGTATTCTGTTTGCAGCATGCCCCAAATAGAATGGACACTGCAGCATGAGCACGTCACATGCACTCAAATGCTAACTCCTGGGTGGAACAAACTTGGGGAGAGGACGAATATCAGCGCAGTAGTTGGTGTCTTTTGGCATGGCTGTAACACCCAGTATTGGTTCAGTGTCACACATTGAACCGTCTCATCATATATGAATGGCGTGCCCCAGGGCATCTAGGCATGCCTCATGAAATCCCTCGCCCAAAGTAGGATGGGCGTGGATAATGCCGGCAACGTCTTCCAAGACGGCGTTCATTTCGATTGCTTGGGTGAAGGCAGCACTCAGCTCAGAGATATGCGCGCCCACAGCCTGAACGCCGACAACTCTGTGTGTGTCTTTATCGGCGATGACCCGTACAAAACCGCCATGAGCGCCGTCGCCCATGGTGAGCGCGCGTCCGTTGGCGGCGAGCGGGAAGGTGCCGGCTATTATATCCGGCGCGTCTGGTCCTGCGCCGACGCTCAGGATCTCAGGGTCAGAAAAGCATACTGCTGGGATGGCGGCGGGGTCAAAGCGTCTGCGTCTGCCTGCGATTATCTCAGCGACCATTTCACCTTGCGCGCTGGCTTTATGCGCCAGCATCGGCTCACCAACCAAATCCCCAATCGCCCACACATTATGTGATGAAGTGGCACACTGATCATCGACGCGGACAAAAACCCCATCCATTTTTAGCGCCATGGATTCGAGGCCCCACCCAGCTGTGCGCGGTTTGCGGCCTACGGTGACGAGGACTTTCTCGGCCGGTATAATGTCTGTGTTAGGCCCAGATATGGCGAGGCCCTCTTCGCGCATTTCGAGCGCTTGCGTTTGAAGATGGAAGACCACGCCGTTGGCCTCCATGGCGCGTTTCACCGGCGCAGCAAGCTTCGGATCATATTGCGGCAGGATACGGCTTGCCGCTTCCACCACATGCACCTCCGCACCGAGCTTGGCAAATGCACTGCCAAGCTCAATGCCTATATAGCCAGCGCCAACGATGGTCAGCTTTTCAGGCACCTCTTCCAAAGACAGCGCCTCATTTGACGATATTACCCGACCGTCAAACGGTAGGTTGGGCAGCGCCGCAGGCGTTGATCCTGCCGCTAAAATGACATGCTCCGGCTGGATGACGACTTCGCCGTCCTCAGCTTCAACATGGCAGGTTTTAGCATCAGAAAAGTGGCCCCAACCGTGGATGACCTTGACCTTAGCGCGTTTGAGGAGACCGGAGACGCCGCCATGGAGGGTATCAACTATGCCGTCTTTCCAAGCGAGCGTGTTTTTAAAATCAACTTGCGGTGGTGCGGTGAGGCGAATGCCATCCATTGGGTTCTGCGCAGCTTGAGCCATATGCGCAAATTTCCCAGCGGCATGGATAAGCGCTTTAGAGGGGATGCAGCCACGGATCAGGCATGTGCCGCCGAGCCTATCGGCTTCAACCAGTACGGTTTCGAGCCCCAATTGGCCACAGCGGATCGCCGCAACATATCCGCCCGGCCCGCCGCCGATAACTAGTACCTTCGGACTTAATTCTAGGCTCATATTGGTTCCACAAAAAATAGGGCAGGGCGTTCGATGAGGCGCTTTAGGCGCTGCACATATCAGGCCGCGACATAGCCGTCGACAATGCGGTGGTCGAAAGAGGTGGAAAGGTTCATCATCGTTCGCACCATAACTGTGCCGCGACGCACCACTGGGCGTTCAACAAGCTTATTCGGGCCGATGATGCCAACTTCCGGCGAATTAATGACGGGTGTGGCGGCAATTCCGCCCAGAGCGCCGAGGCTGGTGAGTGTTACTGTTGAGCCCGTGAGTTCTTCGCGCTTTGCGCTGCCATCACGCGCTGCCTTCGTGACCCGGCCTAATTCGCGCGCGCAGTCCCAGATCGACAGCGCTTCAGTGTGGCGCACCACGGGCACCATCAGCCCGCCCGGCGTTTGCGTCGCAATGCCGATATGGACACCGTCATGGCGGTGCAGCACATTAGTAACGTCGTCATAATGGGCATTAATGTCTGGAAATTCAGGCTGCAGTAGGGCCATGGCGCGCATAAAAAATGGCAACAGCGTGAGCTTAGGCTGTGCGTCCTTGCGGTCTTGATTAAGTTCGGCCCGGAGCTCTTCCAACGCGGTTAAGTCAAATTCTTCGATATAGGAAAAGTGCGGGATTCGGGATTTTGCATCTTGCATCCGCTCGGCGATTTTGCGGCGTAGGCCGATGACGGGTACTTCCTGAACACCTGTGCGCTTGACCGCGTTTGAGCTTAGCGAAGGGGCGCCTTCACTGCGCGCAATAAAGGCTTCAAGGTCTGCTGGCGTAATGCGCCCAGCACGTCCGGTGCCTGGCACATATTGCAGCGGAATGCCAAGTTCATGCGACCGGCGGCGCGTGGCTGGGGCCGCTAATGGCGGCATACCTTCTTGACGTGTTGCATATGCGCGCGCTGCAGAATCAGCAGCGTCGACCGACTGCGATACCTTAGGGTGGCTAGGCTTTGGCGCAGAGTAGCCTGCGTCTTGTTGTTCGGCTTTAGCCGGTTCTGATGCGACTTCTGGTTCTAGGTTGTCAACTTCGACTGACGCCGTTTCGCCGTCTATCTGGATTTCGATTAGAACCGAGCCGACGGCGATAACGTCGCCAACACTGCCGTGGATGGCCTTAATGCTTCCATCGACCGGTGAGGGCATTTCAACGGTTGCCTTATCAGTCATCACGTCAAGGAGGTTCTGATCTTCGCTCACAGCGTCGCCAACGGACACATGCCAGGCGACAATCTCAGCTTCAGTGACGCCTTCGCCTACATCGGGCAGCTTGACTTGTCTAAGAGACATATCTCAGTGCTCCATCACGCGTTTTAGGGCATCAACAACCCGCGCAGGACCGGGGAAATAATCCCATTCAAAGGCATGCGGATACGGCGTGTCCCACCCTGCGACGCGCTGCGTTGGCGCTTTCAGATAATAAAAACAACGCTCCGTTACCAAAGCGGACAGTTCGCCGCCAAAGCCGCCATATCGCGAGGCCTCATGCACGATGACGCAGCGTCCAGTTTTCTGAACGGAGGCGACAATCGTATCGATGTCCAATGGAACAATGCAGCGCAGGTCAATGAGGTCCGCATCAACCCCAGCTTCGTCTATTGCCACGCCGGCCACATGGACCATGGTGCCATAGCAAAGCACCGTAACAGCGCTTCCCTCTCGTACTGTCGCAGCTTTGCCGAGCGGCACAGTATAATGCCCGTCCGGAACCTCTGCCTCAGACTGTCCAGCCCAGCCCTGCAGTTTTCGGTCATGATGTCCATCGAATGGCCCATTGTAGAGGCGCTTGGGCTCAAGGAAAATGACTGGGTCGGGGCACTCAATCGACGCAATCAACAAGCCCTTTGCATCATAAGGATTTGACGGAATGACGGTTTTTAACCCCGTGATATGTGCGAAGATGGCTTCGGGTGATTGGCTGTGGGTTTGCCCGCCAAAAATGCCGCCGCCATAGGGCGCGCGCACCGTTATGGGTGCGCTAAACTCGCCATTGGAGCGATAGCGCAACCGCGCTGCCTCGGAGACCAGTTGGTCATAGGCAGGCAAAATATAGTCAGCGAATTGAATTTCCACAACCGGTCGCAAACCTTCCGCACCCATGCCGATGGCGGTCGCGATGATGCCGCTTTCGGCGATGGGCGCATCAAAGCAGCGATCGATCCCATGTTTTTCCTGTAGCTTATCGGTGACGCGAAATACTCCGCCGAAATAGCCCACGTCTTCGCCAAATATGAGAACGTCCGGGTCACGCTCGAGCATCACGTCAAGGGCGTCGTTTAGCGCTTGGATCATTGTCATGACTGTCATGACTAGACTCCAAGCTCATTGCGTTGTTCTAAGACGCGCCAATCGGGCTCTGCGAAAACATGTTCAAACATCTCTTTGACGCTTGGCTTTGATTCCCCCAGGGTGCCGATAGCTTCGCCTTCCTTAATCGCACTGCGCACCCTTTTGGTTAGACCCTCCAGCATCGCTTCATGTTGAGCTTCATCCCATTCACCCAGTAAGGTGAGATGGTTCTGCAGCCGTTCAATCGGGTCGCCTAATGGCCAATGGTCCGCCTCATCAGACGGCCGATATTTACCAGGGTCGTCGCTGGTAGAGTGGCCCGCTGCGCGGTATGTGAAGAACTCTATAAGCGTTGCGCCTAGACCTGCGCGTGCGCGCTGCGCGGCCCACTCGGTCGCCGCCCAGACGGCTAGGACATCATTGCCATCGACGCGCAATCCAGGCAGCCCATATCCAATAGCTTTAGCAGCAAAAGTCGTTTCCTGAGCGCCCGCAATGCCAGAAAAGGATGAAATCGCCCATTGGTTGTTAGTCACGCACAGTATGACGGGCGCTTTGTAGACGCTCGCAAAGGTCAAAGCTTCGTGAAAGTCTCCCTCAGCGGACGTGCCTTCGCCGATATAGCCGATCGCAATATCGTCCTTTGCCCGATACGCCTTCGCCATGGCCCAACCTACGGCGTGCCCAAGGCGGTTGCCTAGATTTCCAGATATGGAGTAAAAACCATAGTCTCGTGCAGAATAAAGGACAGGGAGTTGGCGGCCCTTCAAGGGATCTTGTTTATTGCTAAAAATCTGATTGACCAGATCGATCAGCGGATATCCTCGCGCTATCAACCAACCCACGAGGCGATAGGTGGGAAAACACATGTCTTGCTGACCCAGCACTAGCGCTGGGACGACGCCAAGCGCTTCTTCGCCGCGCGACTTCATATAGAAACTTGTTTTGCCCTGGCGCTGCAGGGTGAACATCCGGTCGTCGAAAATTCTATTGAGCTGCATATCACGCAGCATTATGCGCAGGATGTCTGGTCTCAGTTTCGGGTCCCACTGGCCATGAGCGGCGCCGTCATCACCAAGGGTGCGAATAAGCGTGAAGGGCAGGTCGCGGATATCCTGTTCCGCGCTAGAAGCATGCGGCCGCGCTACCTCGCCACCCGCTGGAATGTCAATATCACCAAAATGAGGAGTGTCGCCCGGTCGTCCGCCAGGCTCGGGGATACGAAAACGCGCGTTACGTGGTAACGTCACATCGAGATTCCTTGTGGCCTTCAATCTATGCCTAAGTATGTCTTAGGTGCTGGGAAATTTGGTATCTATATGTGCTGAATCATTGCCCGATATCGAAACTTCATCTACTTATAGAGAAAGATAGAAAGATAAATTAAACTTTAGGGTCAAAATATCGTGGACGAAATTGATAGGAAGGTGCTCAGGGCACATCAGGAGTTTCCCGATCTCTCCATGGTTGATCTGGGCGAAAAAATTGGGATGTCACACGGTGCGTGTTGGAAACGTGTGAAGCGGCTGGAGCGTGATGGAGTCATTTCCGGCCGCGCTGTTTTAGTGGATCAAAAAGCCATTGGGCTCAATGCAACGGTTATCGCCCATGTTCGGATCGAAAGCCATAAAGCCGATGCGCTCGAGGCATTTGAACGCGCCGCTCGGCGTCACCCAGAAATCACCGTTTGCTTTACGATGAGCGGCGATGCGGATTTTCTCTTGCGCGTCGTTGCGGCAGACATTGAGGACTATGAGCGGATATTGAAAAACAAGCTGTCAAATCTTCCGCACGTTGTTGCGATCAACTCCAGCTTTGTCCTTAAAAGGGTGAAGGATACGCCGACTTTGCCGATTTAGATTGGCGGCAAACCGTGCCTGCTTATACGCTATGACATTTTGGCAAAAAGCTCCCGGCCAATGAGCATATGGCGGATTCCGAGGTGCCAGCGCCGATCTCATACAGCTTTGCATCCCTCAATAGTCTGCCCGCAGACCATACCAGCCACAACATCAGAAGCGCCGTACATCTTAGATGGCCTGTTGATGACGAACGCGGGCTTGCGAATAAGGGAAGCCTACGCAGACACTGGCGGCTTTACAGACCAGGTTTTTGCTTGCTGCGCGTTGCTTGGCTTCAACTTTGTGCCGCGTTGCGCTAGATTGGACGGGTTGAGCGGTCCATCTTCATGTTGCGGTGGCTGCTCGATATTGACCTGCAGCACGTCTCGCCACTCGGATGGGAGCAGATAAACCTCACAGGCGAATATCTTTGGCCAACAGGAACGGCCTAAATGGCTTAACCAGACGCCCAGCGTAACATCTCGCCCTTTCCCGCAAACGACCCCTACTTGGCCAACTACAATTGCAAACCAATTGCATCTTTGGCAGTTAGCAAGCAAAGCTATATCGCCGTTACTAAGCGAATACCGGAAAAGGTGTGTTTTTCATGGGATGTATTGTTGAAAAAAAGCGAGACGATATCGGCTGCAACGCTGGATTCTAGCAACTCTTCTGACGAAGCAGAAGAGCATAGCGGCGATGTATGTGCGAAGACTATCAGAACACTTTATGAGCAACATTCGCCAGTCCTGATCGCCGCCCTGAGAAAAGATTTTGGGGATGGCCCGCCGGATCCGGAAGACATCGCCCATCAAGCGTTTCAAAAAATTATAGAGCGCGCGAAACTGTCTG
>CAKZYD010000341.1 GCA_937884085.1 uncultured Sphingomonadales bacterium
CCATAGCGAATCCACAGACTGGCTTTACAGAGCGCTTTAAAAGCCGCCTTCCCAGACAAGTTGCGAGTTTAAAATCCAAAACGAGCTGCCTAGACAGATAAGAGAAATGAGCGAGATAAGCCCGGGCGCTTTGAGCATGCGCTCGCGCAAAATATCGCCGCCCAATTGCCGGCGGCTATTGAGACCGCGCGGCAGCACCAGAGCTGCTGCGCCCATTAAAAACAGGCAGAAAGCCAGTTTATAAGCGCCAAGCATAGCGCTGTAATCAAGCCACGGCTCCCACCCGGTTAAGGGCGAGAAAGCAATGCGTGCCGGTATGCCCACTTCAAAAGGCGGGAAACTGGTCAGTTCCAGTTCGTGATTTAAAACGAGCAGCAGCACCACGAACATCGAGACGCCATAGGCAAGCCCCGTCCGGCGGATCAAGGCATGGATGAAGAACACGAGCATGGCCGCTTCGAGCTGAGCCGGGGCGACAATGAGGATTTGGCAGGCAAATATGAAACCCAAGTCTAAAAAGCTGGGCTCTGCAATCAAGGTTGCCAGTACTGCAGCGAGGCCGGGCACCAGTGCGAGCGCGAGCACAGAGACAAAAACCGCAATCGCGCGTGCGAACAAACGCAGCGAAGCGGGCGCACTGAGCCCATCAAGCATTTCCTCCACGCCCGGCACGCTGTCTCGGCGGCTAATCAATCCAACCACACCAGCTAGGATGAATATGACGACGAGATACAAAGACGTATTGATTTCCCGGACCAGCAGATTGGGATCAGGCAGCAGCGGCCCCTCGGCATGCCAAATGATGTGAATAAAGGCATTTGAAAGCCCCACACACAGCAGAATCACCGCGCCGACCCACAGCGCGCGGCTTTGCGCAAGCTGCGTCAACTGCCACCCGCATTCACGCATCAAGATGCGCAGCCAGTTTTGCGAGGGCTTTAGCGCGGGGACAAATTCTCGCCGTTCTCGCGCCGCGGCGGGTGATTTGACGATCGTTTGAGCTTCGCTTCTTTCAACGTTTGAAACCAAGCGCTCGCGGTCAAGGCGCCAAAGTACAGAGGCAAAAACCAAAAGCGGCAAGCCGCCCCAGATCAATCGATTTGCGAGAAAGTCCCAACGCAGGGGTAGTAAGGCACTGGCCTTTTGCTCCGGCGCCCAAAGGTCCGTTTCCGCCAGTGTGAAACTGAACAGCGATGGATCTAAGACGCCGGCAAGGACGACATTGACATCTCCTTCGGTCAACGTGACCGCACAAAACATCCACACCAGGATAAGGCACACTGATGCGGCGAGTGGCCCGGCGATGGAGCGCGAGAGGATTGCCGCGACCATGTAAAGCGCGCCAACCCCCATCGTGGGCGGGATAATCAGCCACAGCAAAGAAAACCCGAATTGGCTCCACGGTGTTGCGGAAAAAGACCCAGGCGGTAGCCATCCCGCCAGCTCTAAAAGCGGCGCGATGAAAAATCCGCACAGCACAGAACAGCTAAGGACGATGCCTAGTAAACATGCACCAAAATAGCGCCCGCACATCAGCAGCCTGAGGTTAACAGGGGCTGTTAAGACAATCTCGTGCAGCGATACGGATCGGTCCCGCAGGATCGGTTGGGAGAAAATCCAGGCCCATGCAAAAAATAGGAAGAACATGAAGCCGGTGACCATCAAATAGATCACCGCAGCAGCGTTGCGCGGCACATCGGTAGCGCCGAGCGTCTGCATGTATTCCGCGCTGGTTAGGGACAGGGCGAGGTAGAGTGTGAGCCCGGCAAACGTGAAACTGACGATACCGCTCGTCACGCCGGCCCGAAATTCGTGCCAACACGTCCGCGCTAGGATGTCCAAAGCCTTCATGCACGAACGCCTTTATCGGCTGCACGCAGTGCCAGATAGTAAACATCTTCTAGCGTCGGCGAGTGGGGGCCAAACCCTTCCCCAGGATCGACTTTACATTCCAGCACCATGCGCGTGCCATCCGGACAGGCGCTCAAATGCAGGCTGCCATCCGGCACGCGGTCTCCATGCGCAATAACCTTCGTCCACAACCGGCCTTGCCATTCAGCGATAAGGTCTTTGGTGGCACCGGTGGCGATAATTTTGCCGTTTTGAATGATCGCCAGTTCGCGGCACAGATTTTCCACATCCTCGACAATGTGGGTCGAGAGCAGCACGATCGATTGATTGGCGACATCAGCGAGAACGCGGTGGAAGCGGTTGCGCTCTTCAGGGTCGAGGCCTGCAGTAGGTTCATCTACGATGACCAGGCGCGGCGCGCCGATGAGCGCGAGCGCAATGCCGAAGCGGCGCAGCATGCCGCCGGAATAAGTGGCGACGGGGCGTTCGGCAACATCGCGCAAATTGACTTTTTCAAGCAGGCAGTCAGCCTCCTGGCCACGTTCCTTTGCGCTGGAAAAGCCCTTAAGCCAGATGAAGCGATGTAATAAATCTCGCGCCGATATGCGCGGGTAAGCGCCAATTGTCTGCGGTAAATATCCAAGGTTTTGGCGGTGCTGGTCTGGCTCGGCCAAAATATCAATTCCGTCCAGTGTTATGGTGCCCGCATCGGGCTTTTGCAGCGTTGCCAGAGTGCGCATTAATGTGCTTTTGCCTGCGCCATTTGGCCCAAGAAGGCCATACATGCCTGAACCAATGGTCAGGTCGACCTCATCAAGCGCTTTAATGCCGCTGGCGTAGGTCTTGGTTACGCCCGATAGCTGTAAGCCCAAATTGTGATGCACCCGCTGCATGGTTGCACATATCCTGTGTTGATGTTGCGGAAGGTGCACCCAGCAACCATCTGCGTTCTTATTTTACATGAGAATAATTTGCAAAAATGGCCTGCCTGAGCTACTCCAATGCTTGGAAAGAAAGCTCCAATCCTAGAAGACGGAAAGACCTCAGGCGTGATGCATCAAAGCAGCCGTAAAGACGTAATTGCCCTTACCAATAGGTTTTCTGATGGCGGTTCAGAACATGCTACCGAAGCTTTTGAAGACGATGCTTTCAT
This sequence comes from uncultured Sphingomonadales bacterium, assembly GCA_937884085.1. Taxonomy (GTDB): domain Bacteria; phylum Pseudomonadota; class Alphaproteobacteria; order Sphingomonadales; family CAKZYD01; genus CAKZYD01. Next base: position 3,005 of record CAKZYD010000341.1, read on the forward strand.
GGTCCGCGCTAAATTCGATGCCTATGACGGAGCCGTGATAACAGACCCTTATATGAAAGTAGGCCTGGTTTTAGACGGTGACGGCCCGGTTTATTCGCGCACCCAGCATGGTACTTTTGAAGCCGCATTTCGCAGCGGCAGCCTTTATTCAATCATGCCGGGCGTTCATGGCGAGTTATCAAGCGCGCCGATGCAAATGCTAGGGCTTTGCATAGATATGCAACAGCTTGACGTTGCGCAGTTTTCTATTTCTAAGCCGGATGAAATTGAACCCATCAGCGAGTCCATCTTCACCGACGAGACGGTTCAATCCGTGATGCTAGCGCTGTGGCACACGTCTAATGGGAGCTTGTATTCATCGCCGTTTTTTAGGGAAGGCGTCGATATCATCCTCAATCAGCTCAAGATATCAGGCAAACGCACGCCTGTGCGCAACGGCACACGCAAGACCAATGAAGCGAAGATAAAGCGCTTGCACGCTTACATCATGGAAAATCTTGAGTGCCAGCTCAGTATCTCCGACATGGCGTTGGAAGCAGGCGTAGAGGAATCGCAGGTATTCGTTTTATGCCGGCAAATGACCGGGATGACACCATTCACTTACCTCACCCATAACCGCCTTAACTATGCGAAAAATCTCTTGCGTCAGGGTGCATCTGTTACGGAGACGGCTCTAGCGGTCAACTATACAAACCCAAGTAAATTTTCCGCGGCATTCAAACGCCACTTCGGGCAAACACCAAGCCAATGGCGACAAATTGCGGGTTTATAGTGCTATAACTCACATAGGTTGAGTATTTCACAGATGCAAAGAATGTCCCCTATGTCGCATTATTGTCTGTGAAGCAATTTGAGCTCAAAACCGCCCTTAAACCAAACGCTGACTCAAACCCATTTGTTTGCTGTCGCAGCATGCAATCTCCGCTCATAGCGGACCCACCCCGCTTTCACAATTAGTTGGATACAGCAACGAATGACGAAACATGAAAGCCCGAACTGATGTGTCGTTTTCTCAAACGAGACGCGAAGATCAGTAGGTAATCTCACTTTCGGGCAAGTTTATTCCCGGCATGGTATATTAATACAACCATAAGTAAATAACTGCGCTTCATACTCTTCACGGATTGAGGAGTATGAGATGAAAGACTTTTTCAGGATCAACCACCGACGTCTTTGGGTCCAAAACGCTATTGCGTTGACGCTGCTCACACATCTGATTTCGGCGTCATACTCTATACATCTTCAGACAATCCGAGCTGGCGAACTTGATGCGAGTATCATCAATCGAAGCGGACAGCAGCGCATGCTATCTCAGCGCACACTTTTGCTTGCATCGAAGTTAGTTGATCAAGGCTTGCAGAGTAAACCAGAGCTATTAGAGGCCTTTCAAACCACTCTTCAGGCATTTGAAAGCAACCACAATTGGCTGATGCAAAATGCAATGACGAATGAGGCGGCGCAGGAGCACTATCTCGGCCAAAATGGTGCCCAGTTAAATACAAAGTCTGGAAGCTTCATTGCATTGGGAAAGACGCTACCAGCAGCTCTAGAGAACGCAACGGAAGCAGCAAGCTTACTAACGAAGCTTGAGGTGCTGGCACTGGATGCGATGCTCGTGTATTTGAACGCAGCAGTTACATTCTTCGAAGAGGCGGCGCAGCTCAAAACGAAGCAGTCGACAGACATCCTGAAGCTTAGTGTAGGGCTATCTATAGCGCTGCTTTTTCTAGAAGCTGCGCTCATCTTTATCCCTGCGCAAAGGGCTGTTTCGCGCGCGTTCAATCTTGCAGAACGGCGGCAAAAGACGCTTGATGAAACAAACAAGAGCTTGCGCGCAACATCAGAAAAACTGGCGTTTTCTGCTTCTCATGATCAGCTGACAGGCCTTGCAAACCGCGATAGGTTGCTCAGCACTTTAGAGCAGATGTTGACCGACCCGAGCTTGGATGTGAATTCCATATGCCTCCTTCACGTTGACTTGGACAAATTCAAAGAGGTCAATGACACGCTCGGTCACGGCGCCGGTGACGCCGTTCTGCGCCGTGCTGCGAGTGCAATGCAAACGGCTGTGCGCGACGCAGACGTAGTTGCGCGAGTCGGTGGGGACGAATTTATCATCGTTGCCTATTTGCCCGAGGCCGAGAGACACAGCTTAGCGCAACAAATTGCAGACCGACTGATTAAGCGCATTAGTGAGCCCATGCAGCTGCCCGAAGGACAATGCGACGTTGGAGCCAGTGTTGGATACACTTTTGCGTCTGAAGACATGCGAACGCCCGACATCATTATCGGCAACGCAGATTTGGCGCTCTACGAGGCAAAGCGTGATGGACGCGGACAAGCACTTCGCTTCTGCGGCGATATGAGAGAAGGGTTGGAACAGCGCCGAAAAACTTTGGAAGAGCTCACCACTGCTATTGATGATGCGCAGATTGGGGCTTTCATTCAACCCAAGATAGACGCGCAATCAGGGACGGTGCTGGGTTTTGAAGCACTGTCGCGTTGGTCTCATCCGACCCGCGGTATCGTCCTCCCTGCGGATTTCATCTCCTTCGCAGAGAGTGCAGGCATGATTGAAGACATCGATACCTTGGTGCACCAAGACGCCCTGGATATGCTGGTCCAACTTCGGCGAGACGGCTTTACCGTTCCCAGCATGGCACTGAATGTGTCGAGCCACTCACTGCGGCGCAAAGGCTTTTCTCGTGATCTCATTCGAATGGTGTCAGATCGCGGATTGTCGCCCAAAGATGTCGTTATTGAAGTTCTGGAGTCCACACTCATCCAGAATAGAGATGACCTCGCCGCTCGTTCGATAGACGTCCTCAGCCGGGCGGGCGTGGCGATCCAAATGGACGACTTCGGTACGGGC
>CAKZYD010000342.1 GCA_937884085.1 uncultured Sphingomonadales bacterium
TTGTGGGGTTTGTTTTTTGTTGTGTGTTCTTTTGCAGTGCGCGCACCCTATAGGCAGGCAGCTTGGCCAAATGCCCCCTCTCTAGCCCTCCCCCACTAGGGGTGAGGGAATACCGCGCACGTTCGGAGGCGCTAGCCAACATCGAGGGGGGCAGCGTCCTTGCGCAGCGTGAGCTGCACCACGTCTATCCCCCCAGCACGGAAACCACCTTCACAATAGGCTAGATAGTAGAGCCAAATCCGGCGGAAGGTTTCATCAAACCCGTCCGGAATGCGCTTCTCGGCCCAGGCTGTTTCAAAGTCAGAGCGCCATTTATGCAGCGTCAGGGCATAGTCCTGGCCCATCCAATAGGTATCTTGCGTGGCAAGATTGGCTGCGTCCGTCAGCGCTGTCAGCCGGGATGGGCTTGGCAGCATGCCGCCCGGAAAAATATAGGTCTGAATGAAGTCAGAGCCGGTGCGGTAGCCTTCAAAAGCTTCATCTTCAATGGTGATGATTTGAAAGGCTGCCTTGCCGCCAGGCTTTAAGCAGGCATGGACCTTTTCAAAATAGGTCGGCCAATATTCTTCGCCCACGGCTTCAAACATCTCAATGGAGACGATGTGATCATAGGTCTCCGTGACGTCGCGGTAATCGCGCAGCTGCAGCGTGACTTTATCCGCAAGGCCTGCCGCCTCCATGCGCCGCTGGGCAAAGGCAAGCTGTTCTGCACTGAGTGTCACACCCGTCACCCGCGCGCCAAATTCACCTGCCGCCACTTCGGCAAAGCCGCCCCAGCCGCAGCCGATTTCGAGCACATGGTCGCCGGGTTTGAGGCCAACTTGGCGGGCAAGACGCCGATATTTTTCCCGCTGGGCCTCGGCAAGCGACGTCTCGCTATCGGCGAAGATGCCAGCCGAATAGGTCATCGTCTCATCAAGCCATTGGGCATAGAAGCTGTTGCCCAAGTCATAGTGAAACGAGATGTTGTTCTTTGCTTGATCCTTCGTGTTGGCCCGCTTGACATGGCGCGAACGTCTCAGCCGCCGCGCCCAGCCCTTGCCGCGCCAGCGCTCGGCCAAAGCATTTCTGTTATAGGCGGCGACTTCGATAACCTCATCCAGCGCAGGGCTATCCCAATCGCCTTCAATATAGGCGCGCGCAAAGCCGACAGCGCCGCCCGTCAGCAAGCGGCGGATGAAGCGAAAATTGTGCACATGGATGACGCCGTGCGGGCCTGGCCCACGGCCGCCAAGGGTCGTCACGCCGCCGTTCGGCCAATGCAGGTCGAGCTGGCCGATATCCCAATGGGGGTCAAAGATTTCTGCGATGCGCTGGGGGTGCAGGCTCATCAGCAGGCTTTGGAACCGCTCAGCAAAGCGGTGGGCAACGCCGCCCGCCGCGTTGGTCACTTTCGCCGCCCTATCCTGCGCTTCGGTTGCTAGTGCCCGGCTTTCCTCCGCCAAATACTGCGTTGGCGTTTGGCTGACATCACGATCCATTAGGCTGCTTCCCCTTTTTGACCTTGCCCCGGCGCCGTCATGCTTGCCTGAGTCACAGCATCCTGCGGCGGCGTTGGTTTTTTGTAAAATTGAATGCCTTTGCGCCACAAATGCAAGGCCTCATAATGAATGCCGGCGACCACTTTCAGCGTCATGACCGGGTGGCGCGCCACCAGCTTTAAGAGATTGGCTTTTGTGAATGCCGTGCGGGTGCCGTGCTGGGTGGCAATCAGCGTCCGGCCTTGCGCGCAAAACTCATTGATGATGACCGACAGCCGTTCACCCGGCACCTTCAAGGTGAAATCATAGCGCTGGTCCATGTCCATGAAGGGGGACACATGAAAGCCTTTGTCGATGGAATGCCGCGCCACTGGGCTGCCATCGCCTGCCAGGATATAGCTGTGGCGTTCGCCGAACGTATTGCTGACTTGATAGAGTACGCCCGCAAGCCCGCCATCGGCATTCAGCGCATAATAAATCGCCAGTGGATTAAACACATAGCCCCACATGCGGGGGAAGCAGAGCAGCTTCAGCCCTGTGCCGTCCCAGCCGAGGTCGGCCTCAATCAGAAGTGCGCGCGCCCATTCGCCAGCCGGCGTGCCATCGCCAGGCCCATGGTCGCGGTCTTTAAAGGACAGCGGTGCGCGCCGGTTGACGCCAAATAGCCAGCCGCCAGCGCGATCCAGCCGTGGCAAGTCGTCAAGATCAATAAGCATGGAAAAGACGCGGTAGGTGAAGCCATGCTCTCGGGGGATGAAGCGCTTGTGCATCACCTCAGACGCATAAAGGGCGTGGCGCAGTGTCATCTGAAAACGCAGCCCTATTCGGCCGCGACCACATCTGCGGGGTGCTCATCCCATGGCATATCGACGCCGAGCGCACGGGCCACATTCAGGCCTGAGGCCAGCGCATCCTCATGGAAGCCATAGGCAAAGTAGCTGCCCGCATACCAAATGCCGCTATCACCTTGCAGCGCATCGAGCTTGGGCTGAGCGACATAGGTTTGTGCATCAAAGATGGGATGCTGGAAGTTTACGGTCTTGCGAATGGTGGACGGGTCAATGTCATCAATAGGATTGAGGGTGACAAACACATCCTGGTTGGCAGGCAGGTTTTGCAGGCGGTTCATCCAATAGGACAGCGGCACGGGGCGGTCGGGATCAACCGTGGACGGCGCCACATAATTCCAGCTGGACCAGACATGACGCCGCTTGGGCATCACCCGCTCATCGGTATGCAGAACCACTTCGTTATCCGAATAACGAAACGCGGGAAGCACGCTGCGTTCTTGCGCTGTCGGATTGGCGAGCATGGCATAAGCATCATCCGCATGCGCCGCAATCACCACCTCATCATAAAGCGCCTCGCCTTGCTCGGTAATCACCTTGACGCCGCCCTCGACACGCGCGACGGCCTTGACTGGGCAAGATGCGCGTTTAACAGCGCGCATATCCTTATGAAGGGCCGCAACATAGGCGCGCGACCCACCCGAAACCGTGCGCCATTGCGGCCGGTCCTTGAGTTTAAGCAGGCCATGATTTTCAAAGAAGCGCACAAAGGCAGCTGCTGGAAAATCAAGGATTTCATTGGCCGACGCTGACCAAATACACGCCGCCATCGGAATAATGTGACGCTCACGAAACCAGCGGCCCATGGACATGGCATCGCGCCATTGGCCCAGAGTGATCTGGGTTAAATCAATTTCGCGCGCAAGATGCGGTACGGATTTATAAAAGCGCACAACCTGGCGCAGCATGTGAATATGGCGCGGGGAGAGCATGTTGCGCTTTTGCGCGAAAACCCCGGCAAGACCGCTACCATGATACTCATAGCGCCCACCATCCAGCGACACGGCGAAGGACATATTCGAGGTTTCCGTGGCCACACCGAGATGGTCAAACAGGGCGGTTAGATTGGGATAGTTCAGCTGGTTATAGACGATGAAGCCCATATCGACCGGGACAGTATATTCCCCGCAATCCACATCGACGGTATGCGCATGCCCGCCAAATTGGCTTTCTTTTTCATAGAGGATGACGTTCGAGGCTTTAGAAAGAGCCCAGGCCGCGCCATGGCCCGCGATACCGGCGCCAATAACAGCGATTTTCTTTTGAGACAGCGGGCTGGGGGCTACACGCGTGGTCAAGACAATACTCCTGATGGACCTTCTTCAATCTGTCGTCGTTACATAGGGCTGCTTGGGGCTGATTGGGTGTCTCCCTAAGCGGCTTTAATATCCTCATAGGCGGCAAGGGCCCGCTGGCGAGCCTGACCATGGTCAACAATAGGGTGTGGGTAAGTATCGCCCAGCTGCACCCCTGCTCGAGCTAGTACGTTTTGCGTAGCCGTCCATGGTGCATGCAGGAATTTTGTTGGTAGTTCAGATAGTTCGGGGACGTATGTGCGGATATATGTGCCTTTGGCATCGAATTTCTCGGACTGCGTGATGGGATTGAAGATGCGAAAATAGGGCGAGGCGTCCGCGCCAGAGCCGGCAACCCACTGCCAGCCAGCGGCATTGTTGCTCAAGTCCGCATCCACCAGCGTGTCCCAAAACCAATCCTCGCCATGGCGCCAATGGAGGAGGAGGTGCTTGGTCAAGAAACTGGCCACAATCATCCGGACTCGGTTGTGCATCCAGCCCGTCTGCCACAGCTGGCGCATGCCAGCGTCGACAATGGGATAGCCCGTTTGCCCGCGCTGCCATCGTTTTAAGTCGTCCGCGACGTCTTCCCGCCACGGGAAATTGGTGAATCTAGGAGACCAACTCGCCTCAGGCAAATGCGGTGCGTAGAGCAGCAAGCTGGCGGAAAAATCGCGCCAGCCGAGCTGGCGAATAAGCGGTTCAGCTTGGTCAAGCTCCATTCGATTAGCCAGGCTATGCCAAATCTGGCGCGGTGTGATTTCCCCAAAGTGCAAATGCGGGGACAGCCGGGATGTGGCGTCAATGGATGGGAAATCCCGCTCCTTACCGTAGGCCGCTGCCTTTTGCGGCGTGAGCGCATCTAGCAGCGCTGCCGCGCCCGCTTCGCCTGGTGTCCAGGCCTCTGCCAGGCCGCCAGACCAATCTGGATGTGTCGGCGTCAGCGCCCAATCCTCAAGGCTGTCACTGGCCAGTTGCCCGTCGAAACCCGACATATCTTTTGGCGCCGGCAACGGAGCCTCCGGCGCGCCCATGGCCTGGCTGGCCCGCCAATAGGGGGTGAACACCTTATAAGGGCCACCGGAGCCGGTTTTGATGCTATCAGGGGCACGCAAAAATGCGCCCTCGTGCACCGTCAAGGCAACCCCAGCTTTTCTAAGCGCATCTTCCAGGCGCCGGTGGAATGGCTCCACATGCCGCGTGGCGTGAATGGCCTCGGCGCCTGTTTGGGCTTGCAGCTCTGTCAGGAGCGCGGCGCTGTCGCCTTGCCTCAAAATCAAGGGAACGCCATGCTGTGCCAAAGCGTCGCCAAGTGCGCGTAAGGAATGATGCAACCACCAGCGCTGCGCTCCGCCCAGCGCCCAATCGCCTGCCGCGGCATCATCCAAAATATAGACGGCGACCACGGGGCCGGCTTGGGCGGCGGCGCAGAGGGCTGGCTGATCATGCAGGCGTAAATCGGACCGGAACCAAAGGATTTGAGGGGCCACGCCTGAAATGCTCCTTGAAGTCTGTGGGGCTTGAACCGCCCGCACACGTGCAAGGGTCTACGGCAGCATTTCGGCTCCGGATTGATTCAAAAATGACGAGAGCGTTCGTGAGCGAGAGCGCGCTGCGGAATTATAGGTCAGGCTCTATGGCTGCGCTGGACGCTCAGATTCCCCCATGGGTTGGCGCTCGCGGCCTTGAAAGCGCTGGGCTGCATCCCTGAGGGGTCGGTCAACAGCATCCCCCCGACCCCGCTGCAACAGTCCCTTTTTTCGGCGATCGCGCAAACGCCCAGCAAGCGCTTTGCGTTCATCTGGCGACATGGCGAGGAGGGCCGCAGACAAAGCGGCTTCGAAATGGCTTTGAAGCGCGGCAGTTGCATCGCGGGAGACGGCATAGGCGGCCTTCAGGTCAGCCTCATCCACAGTGTCTTCAAGCAACAGTTCCGGCAACACGCGGCGGGCGCGGCGAAAATCTTGCAAGGATGCGCGGATGGCCGCGCGGTTCTCCAGCATCGTCCGGCGAAACGCTTGCCGCGCCGGGCCAGGCATCCCCCGGCGCACATCGAGCGGCAAAAACCGGCTGACAAACTTATTGACGCTAGCCTCACTCACGTCAGCGGGTGGTGATGCGTCTTCACCACGCGAACCAACAACATGACCGATGGCAAAAACATTCACCATCAATGACAGGCTAAGGAGCGCGATGACCCATTTTAGCGCGGGCGTCATTCGATCCACCCTCCAAACTCTTCATCGGCAAACAAATGGGCTGCCATGATCTGGGTTTCCTCACCAAGCCAATCGTCAGTCAACCACGCATCAGGCGTCTGCGCTTGGCCGGTCACCACACCAAAATAGGCGGCAGCAGCCAACCCCGCCAGCTGGGGCGCCGCAAAGCCCCACCCTCCAAAGGCGCGCACAACACGTGCGACAAGGCTGGGGCGGCTTTGCGGCTCGGTTTGCGCAATGCGCGCCAAACGGTCTGCGAAATCCGGTGACACACCGCTTTCATCCCGCGCCCAAGCGTTGAGGGCCTCATCTAGGCGATTATCGTCGGTCACAGCAGGTCCTCTTTCAGGGGTGTAAGCGCGGTTTTCAAGTTGGCACGCGCACGGCTCAGTAGACTTTCCAAGGCTTTCACTTTCACCTCCAAAATATCCGCAGCGTCTTGATTGCTGACGCCCTCCATATGGCACAGCAAGAGCGCGGCGCGTTGGCGCTCCGGCAGCGCGTCAATAGCGCCGCGTATCTGCGCATCGCGCTGGGCATCAATAAGCGCCGTATCCGCAAGTACAGCATCATCAGCCTGGTCGAAGCCGTCTTCAAGCGGCTGGGGCTGTTTGCGCCGCTTTGCATCCAGACATCGATTGAACACGACCTTATGCATCCACGTGGAGAATTTCGCCTTTCCTGGGTCATAACGGTCTGGCTGGCGCCAATATTTCAAAAAAGCATCTTGCACCATGTCTTCTCCAAGCGCGGCATCAAGCACGACTTTTGCCGCAAAGGCAGCCAGCTTCGGCCCCAACCGCTGCGCCAGCGCGGCAAACGCATCGGCATCGCCGCCTGCGACCTGCTCCGCCAAAGCTTCATTGCTGAGCAGCGCTTTCGTTTGCGCCTTGATCATGCGGATGCGCCCTGCCTGTTGCCATATGAGCCTAGAGCGATTTCACCCGCTGAGGAAAGCCCGCCCAGCATTTTCGCCCTTTTTACGCGGTGAGGGGGGAAAACCCTTCGCCGTGGTGAATCTTTTTTACCAATGGCGCCTGCGCCAATGAAAAAATTGACATGTGTCCCGATTTTGTTTTCGCTCTGTCTATTGTTGTAATTTGTCCGGACAATTATACGTGTATTGGCATGAACAAGCACAGCGACGATTTTCAAGCGGCCCTTTCTTCTTTAAGCGAAGTGCGCAGGGCTGACAGTTTTGAATTCTCTGTACCGGTCATCGTCGCAGGCGCAGGCGCGGCAGGCCAATGCGCGGCCCTCGCCGCTGCTGACGGCGGGGCAGAGGTTTGGCTCTTAGAGCGTGATGCGACGCCCAAAGGCTCCACCGCCATGAGCGAAGGGGCCATCTGTGCTGCGGCAAGCAAGAGCCAGATTGAGGCCGGCATAACCGATTCGCCCGCGCTGTTCGCCAAAGACATCATCGAAAAGACCGGCGGCAAAGTAGACCCTGATTTCGCGCAAGTGATTGCGACAGAGGCAGGCCCGACAGTCGATTGGCTGATTGACACCCATGGCCTCCCACTGGTTTTCGACCATGATTGGGAAGCCTGCTATGGCCATTCCGTACAGCGTCTCCATAAGCCGCCGAGCGGAACAGGCGAGGAGCTTATCAGCGCCTTAGCCAATGCCGCTGAAACGGCAGGCGTGCAGCTCATTACGAGCGCGAAACTCTCGAAAGTCTATCGCGACGATACCGGCGCTGTGACAGGGGTGTGCGTTGAGCGGCCCACCGGCGAAAGCGAAGATATCGGCTGCGGCGCGCTCATTTTGGCGACCTGCGGTTTTGGCGCGAACCCCAACATGATTGCGGAAAACATCCCCTCCATGAAGGATGCCTTTTATTGGGGCCATGAGGGCAATGACGGATTTGGCATTCGTGTCGGCCAAGCCCTGGGCGGCGCAACGCAACATATGGACGCCTATCAAGGCCTTGGCCTGCTTGCCAAAGCTTATGGCGAAATCGTCCATCCCGCCGTCATCTTCCATGGCGGCGTCCTCATCAACACGGATGGTGAACGCTTTGAGCATGAGGTGGTAGATGTCTCAGGCCAAGGCGCGCGGATTATGGCGCAGCCGGACCAATCGGCCTGGGCGGTGTTTAACACGGGCGCCCATGAAGCCGGCCTTAAAACAGCGCCAATGCAAAAGATTGATGCGCTCGGCGGCATCAAAAGAGCCGACACGGTTGAAGACCTAGCGGGCATCATCGGATGCCCGGTCGATGCCCTCACTGACACGTTGGCGCATGTAAGCGAAACGGCAAAAGCAAACACAGAAGACCGCTTCGGCCGACCGTTCGAGCCAAGCGACGCCCCAGACTTCCCGCTCTACACAGCCAAAGTCACTGGCGCCCTCTTCCACACTCAAGGCGGCCTTATCGTGGATGGCCATGGCCAGGTTCTGCGCGAGGATGGTGCAGCCCTGCCAAACCTGTTCGCCGCCGGCGGCACAGCCCGCTCCATCTCTGGCCCCGGCCCAAGCGGCTATCTGCCCGCTGCAGGGCTCTGCATGGCGGTCACGCTTGGACGGCTGGCCGGGGAGCAGGCTGCGAAAGTGGCGGGCGCTCAACTCTTGGAAGATGCGGCGGCTGAATAAGCGATCCAGGCACCATCAGTAGTGAAACCGCAGCTGGGCAATTTCTAAGGCCTGATTTTCGCCAGAGCCTTTGACCCGGTAGACCATACGATGCTCTTGGGAAATGCGCCTGGACCACCAACCACGTAAATCGCCCTGCAACGGCTCTGGTTTGCCAATGCCTTGGAACGGCGTGCGTTGGCATTGCTTTATCATTTCGTTGATGCGCAATGCAGTCTTTGGGTTTGAGCCCGTCCAATAGAGATAGTCTTGCCACGCTTGAGAGGCAAAAATGAGCCTCATTCAACGAGGGCCTGCTCCGTCCCCTCGCCAGCGTCCAGCTCGTCAATAGCGTCACGCAAGGTTTCTGC
>CAKZYD010000343.1 GCA_937884085.1 uncultured Sphingomonadales bacterium
GCTTGGGCGCCGTTTGCCCTTTTTGCCCTCTTAGGCGTGACCGTTTTGCTATACACTGAGGAATAATAAGCGCTTTTTTCGAGCCTGCGACAGTCCTAACCTTGTCCAAACGCACAAAAGAGCGCATATGAGCCGCTGGTTTTTACTAGGTTGAGCGCAGGCTCGGTGGGATTATGCCTTTCAAACTCGGCTTTTGGTCAAATAAAACACATTATTTGAACCGGATGACATTTAAAGAATTGGTCGTCGCGTATTTCCAATATTACGCGATCCAAGCCTATCTTTTGTTGGCGGTAGTCACAGGCTACATTGCAGTGACCACGGGCACATCGGTGGCACTTGATCTAGTGTCGGCAGCATGTGCCGTCGTTCTGTATCCACTGGCGTGGTATCTGCTCCACCGCTTTGTGTTGCATGGCCAGTTTCTCTTCAAGTCCGCTTGGACAGCGAAGGTCTGGAAACGCATTCACTTCGATCATCACCAAGACCCACATAAGCTCGAAGTGCTGTTTGGCGCGCGCTACACCACTCTTCCGACGATTGCCTTACTGACGCTCCCCATCGGCTACGCTGTGATTGGCGTCTCTGGCGCAGCGGCAGGGTTATGTGCCGGCTTGTTGACAACGTGCTTTTATGAATTTTGCCATTGCATTCAGCACTTGTCCTATAAGCCAAAAAACAAAGTCTTAGCCGAAATGAAGCGCCTTCATATGGCGCACCACTTCCATGATGAAACCGGCAATTTCGGCATTACCAACTTTCTTTGGGATCGCCTACTCGGCACTCATTATGAAGCCATTGCCGGTCGTGAGAAGAGCGATACGGTCTTCAACCTTGGCTATGACGAAGGACAGGCTGAGCGCTATCCTTGGGTCTCACAGCTCTCCGGCGGCATAGACAGCAGGAAAAATCCGCGGGATCGGCGCGACGTAGACGCCGCTAGAAAAGCGGCTTAGAGACAGTTTCAGTTGCGCCAATATGCTGGTGCGTTATGTCTGCTGCTAGTTGCAAGGAGCGGGCACATTCATGGCACCAAACGGAAGCTTGCGTCTAAGAAGCTTTGGCCCTGATCAATTTGAGCCAGCGTTTTTGAATGTCGTTGACCACGTCTATAACGGCGTCGACACCTACCGCGCACCGCTCCGGTTTGAGCTGAAAAGCCTGCTGAAAAGCGGCAGCCCTTATTATGAACACGCGGACGCTCAATTTTTTATCGTCGAACGCGATGGAACGCCGATTGGCCGCATCAGCGCTCAGATTGATACGCTTGTGCAAAAGAGCATGGGCCCCGGGACTGGCCAATTCGGCTATTTTGAATGTGAAAATGACCCAGATGTAGCGGCTATGCTGTTTTCAGCTGCAGAGGCTTGGCTGAAACAAAAGGGCATGGACCGAGCACTTGGCCCGTTTAACCCGTCGATCAACGAAGAGGTTGGTCTTCTCATCGAAGGCTTTGATCGGCCAAACGCTTTGCTGATGCCGCACGGGCACCCCTATTATCAAACGCTGGTTGAAGAAAATGGCTATAGGCAGGCAAAACTGCTTTATGCCTATGATTTCAATGTTCTTCCGGGCCTGCCGCCAAAGTTTGCCAAGATGGTTGACTGGGCGGACAACAACGCAGATCTGTCATTCCGCTTTGTAGATCGGAAGCGTTTTGATGATGACATCACGCTGGCGCTAGACATCTTCAACGACGCGTGGCGGGATAACTGGGGTTTCACCCCCATGACGCCAGCTGAAGCAGGGCGGTTTCGCAAATCCCTAAAATTGATCCTGAAACACGATCTTGGTGCCTTTGCCATTCATAAGGGCGTGCCTGTGGCGTTCATGTTTGTTTTGCCGGATTTGAATGCTTTAACCGCCGACTTTAGGGGCCGACTATTGCCGTTTAACTGGGCTAAGCTTTTATATCGCCTTCAAAAACAAGAGTTTCGGGATGTTAGAACCGCGCTCCTGGGAACACGCAGGTCTCTCCATAACTCGCGTTTAAGCGGAATTTTGGGGATCTGGCTCATAGAAAAGCTACGGCGTGTGGTTGTTTCAAAATATAAAGCAGAGCGTTCCGAGTTGTCTTGGATCCTGGAAGACAACAAAGGCATTAATAACATGCTGCAGTCCATCGGCGGCAAGATTTACAAGCGCTATGCAGTCTATGAAAAAGGCCTTATTTAGGCTCAGCTAGCCTCAGCTTCCGAAGGTTTCATGGTCCGCCATCACCGGCCGCCATAGCCCGACACGATTTTCTATATCGGTGCGGATAGAGGGCTTCAGGGTCGGTAACACTTTCGCTAATACCGAAGCGGCGCTTTCTGAGACATCGCCCTCCCCACGGTCCCGGGCCAGCATCAACCAAAAGGCAGCCTCATCCCTGTCCGCCGTGCGGCCTTCGCCTGAGAGGTAGAGTTTACGAATGACCAGTTGGGCAGCCGGGCGCCCTGCACGGGCCGCCTGATAGAACCAAATAGCTGATTTGACGCGGTCTGCCTCAATGCCGTGGCCGTGAAAATAAAGAACGCCAAGCATGGCTTTGGCATCCACGTTGCCTTTCTGGGCTAATGCAATGAAAAGGTCGTGCGCGAGCGTGTACTCACCGCGTCCATAGGCATCCATCGCGGCCAGATAACTTGGCTGAGGTACATCACCGCGATCACTCACTTGGGTGCGTCCAAGTGTTTGAAACACTAGAAGTAAAACAATGCTGAGGCCAATGACAGCAATGCTGCCATAGCGGCTAACCGACCGCTTTTCCAATGTTACGCCTTTTTTCCGCCTGCTTTTCCTGACTGGTGACATAGAGCAAATTTACTGAGAACCCAACCATCATTCCGTAGCGTTTTAATACTAAGGGAGCCTATAGTGTGAAGAGTTGCGGGACATCATGGGAAGAGCACATACGTGAGTAAAAAAGCAGGTTCGCCTGAAGAAAGCCCAGAAGCGCAGGCAAAGAAGCGCTCGCTCTCTGCCCGACTGCGAACCTATTTTCTCACAGGCATCGTGGTGGCGGCCCCAATTTCCATCACGATATACCTTACTTGGCTTTTCGTCGTCTCAGTGGATGAGCGCATCACGCCCCTGATTCCAGCCAAATATAACCCGGAAACCTATTTGCCTGTCGGCATTCCAGGGCTTGGCGTCGTCATTGTCGTCATTTTCCTCACGCTGCTGGGCATGATTACCGCCAACTTCTTTGGCCGAGCGCTGCTCAATTTCGGCGAGCGTCTTCTCAATAATCTGCCTGTCGTTCGGTCGGTGTATGGCACGTTGAAACAGATTTTTGAGACGATTATCAGCCAATCTTCCATGTCGTTTCGGGAGGTCGTCATGGTGGAATACCCAAGGCGCGGCCTGTATGCGATTGCCTTCGTGACGGCGACCACAAAAGGGGAAATTGCCGAACGGTCAGGCCAGGAGATGGTCAATGTCTTCCTGCCGACCACGCCCAATCCAACATCTGGGTTTTTGCTGTTCGTGCCCAAAAAGGACCTGACGTATTTGGATATGACCGTGGAGGAAGGCGTGAAATACGTCATTTCCGCAGGACTGGTGACGCCGCAGCAGCGCATTGAAAAAGCCGCCGGTGTAGACCCCGACCCGCAAGAAAAAGAGGTGATGCCGGTCCAGAGGGATATTGACGCCTAGCCGGCACTCAGCAAACGCACAGCCTCATCACGCTCCATCAAGTAAAGGAGCACCCGGGCCGCCTTTCCTCGGTCTGTTTCAAGCTCTGGGTCCATCTCAAGCAAATAGCGTGCATCATCGTCAGCAATGGCCAGCAACGCTTGCTGGGAATCAATGTCCGCCATGCGAAACTGCGGCAGACCCGACTGGCGCGTGCCAAGGATTTCACCGCTACCGCGCAAGCGTAGGTCTTCCTCAGCGATTCGAAAGCCGTCTTCTGTTTCGCGCAGAATTTTGAGCCGGGCAGCAGCCGTCTCTGACAGCTCTTCACCGCGCAGCAGCAAACAAACCGAGGATTTGGACCCCCGCCCGACGCGCCCACGAAGCTGGTGAAGCTGCGCCAAGCCAAAGCGCTCGGCCTCCTCAATGACCATGACGGTGGCATTGGGCACATCCACGCCCACCTCAATCACTGTTGTGGCCACCAAGATGCGGGTCTCTCCATCAATGAAGGCTTGCATCGCGGCCTCTTTTTCCGCGCCTGAAAGCCGCCCATGGACAAGACCCACTTGCGGGCCAAACAGGCCTTGCAAATGGGCATGACGGGCTTCAGCGGCAGCTTGGTCCGTCTTTTCAGACTCCTCCACCAGCGGGCACACCCAATAGACTTGAGCGCCGCTCGACAGCGCCCGGCGCAGGCCCTGGATAATATCTTCGAGACGGCTGAGCGGCATCACACGTGTATCAATAGGTTGGCGCCCCGGCGGCTTTTCATCCAGCCGTGAAACAGCCATCTCGCCATAAGCGGCAAGTGTCAGTGTTCTGGGAATGGGCGTCGCCGTCATGACCAGGACATCGGGCCGCTGCTTTCCCTTTCGGCTCATCATGAGACGCTGATGCACGCCGAAGCGATGCTGCTCATCAATGACCACCAGCCCAAGGTCTTTATAGGTAACGCTTTCCTGGAAGACTGCATGAGTGCCGACCAGAATATCGATGTCACCAGCCTCCAATCGGCCAAGGATGTCCCGGCGCGCAGCTGCACCGTCTCTGCCGGTCAACACCGCCATGCTGACGCCCGAGCCCTCCAGCATTGCCTGAATAGTTTCCCCATGCTGACGGGCAAGGATTTCCGTCGGCGCCAAAAGAGCGGCCTGCGCGCCCGCCTCGACGGCGGTCAACATGGCCATGAGGGCAACCAGTGTCTTGCCAGAGCCCACATCGCCCTGAAGGAGCCGCGTCATGACTTGCGGCTGCGCCATATCGCCTTCAATCTCGGCCATGGCGCGCCGCTGCGCCCCGGTTGGCGTGAAGGGCAGCGCTTCGAGCACTTTTTCCTGCAAAATGCCGCTGCCTTGAAAGGCGCGCCCCGTTTTGCTTCGGGCCTTTGCGCGCAAAATGGCGATGGTCAGCTGATTGGCAAAGAGCTCATCATAGGCCAGTCGCTCGCGGGCATTGGGGCTGAGGCCAGCGTCACTGGGTTGGTGCATGGCGAGCAGTGCAGCCTGCCAGCCAGGCCAACTGCGCGTCCGAAGTACAGACGGCTCAATCCACTCATCCAAAGTCGGAACCTGCTCCAGCGCTTGCTGCATGAAGCCATAGAGCCGCTTGAGCGTCAGCCCATAAGTCAGCGGGTAAACAGGCTCAACAGGCGGAATGGTGTCTGCCTCGCCCAACGGCACCACATAGTCAGGATGCACAATCTGCAATTTTGAGCCGTAAGCTTCAATGAGGCCCGA
>CAKZYD010000344.1 GCA_937884085.1 uncultured Sphingomonadales bacterium
TTTCCTCCTCCAAATCGTCCGCCGTCAAAAGCGCTGCAAACTGTTCAGCATTGCGCAAAGACCTCCGTGTAGAGCCAAGACCACGAGAGAATTTTTTAAGATTGCGCACCTGCATCACCCTTCAATAAGACCGATACTCGATTTACAACTTATAATTGAATATTTGCTTAAATCAGTCAGCTGAAAACGCGATACCTCGGTGCAGTCTGAGGCGCAATTCAGGCGGCATCCCGCGCTAGCGCTATCGCTGTGGATATGTTTTCCAGCCCAGAATGCCAGTTCGACAGCGCCGACTCTGCCGCAATAAGCATTTCTGTGAAGTCGGTGCTGTCAGACGCCCGCTCTGGGGCGGCCAATGCAGCAACTGCCAGCGCGGTCACCTCGCTCTCAATCTCGTTCATCGTATCAAGCGCACCGCGCAACCGTTCACTAAGAGTTGCCAACAGCGCATCCGGGTTCTCTTGCTCAGGCTCAGCCGGTGTGTCTGGCACATCAGCAGCTGTATCCACTGCACTAGGAAGCGCCAAGACGGCCTCTCTGACGGTTTTAATTTCGCCTTCAAGTATTGGATGGATTTCGGCAAGGACATTGCTTGGAATGGCTCGAATGATCTGCTTCAAGGCTTGTATTTGATTTGCGCGGAGCTGCCTCACTTCGTCGCTTAAGCCATCTTGGCTCTTGGCAATTTTGTCGGCCGTCTTTCGCAACAGACTGCGCAAAGACTTCACACCATCGCCATGGTCAAGCGACGTCTTGCGCTGCTCTGTGTGCAGGTTCTCCATCGTTTGGGCAAGGTTTTCAAATTTCTCCATAATGCCCGTTTCTAGGTCTTGTAAGAGAGTGCCCGTTTCGTCTCCATCTTTCAGTTGGACGCCTAGAGCGTTCATCTCTTTAGCCACTTTGGACCCAAGCGCCTCAACCCGCTCCTTCAGCGCTTGCTGGCTTTCTTGCGTCTCTTGGAGGCGCTCGGCACTTTGTGCGGTCAAGCGCTCAAGCAGCTCTTGGCATGCCTGCTCAAAATCGCCTTTAAGTTGTTCGTCTGATGGGAGCTGAAGCACCTGTTCGGACACTGCGCGTATGTCGGAATGGGTATTTTCCAGAGCCTCGGAAAGAGCCGCGAAATGTGTATCAAAAGATCGCCCTTCGGTTTCACGGAGATGTTGCAGTGCCACCTCAACATCCGCACATGTTGCCGCAAAACGCTGGCCATCCACCTCAGTGAGTTCTGCGATTTTATCTGCCAAGGGCGCAGCCGCGAGAGCCATCTCATCCAGTCGCTCTTTTTGCAGGGCCAGCTGCGACTGAAAACCATCAGAGGCGGCCTGGCTTTGGCCTTCAAGGATCTCAAAGGCCGCCGTGACCGCAGTCGCCGCGCTTCGGGATTGCTCCAGCACAGCGCTTAGCTCGGCCAAGGCGCCGAGTTCTTTGTCCGCCATCTCTTTGTGTGCTTTGCTCATGTCCGTGACATCCGCGACCGCTTTTTCGAAGACTTGCTGCGCGGTAGTAGGCATCTCCTTCAAGGTTTCCTCAAAGGCTGTCTCAATATCTCCCACAACGCCTTCAAGGTTTTGGGATATGCTGAGGACGATCTGCTGCATATCCTCAGAGGCGGTTTGCAGCGCGCCCTCCACAGCGGTCTGATTGTCCGAGAGGTTCTGCTGCACCGTCTCTTCCAGCTTTTGGAGCAATGTTGCCATTTCGGTTTCACTGGTTTTGCCCGACTGAATTAATCCCTGAACAGCCTCTTCAAGCAGCGCCAAATCAGCGTGGGATTTCTCTGCAACACCATTTATGTCGCGCCCAGCACTCACAACGCCTTGAAGGGCCGACACCAGGCTTTTCTTGCTGGTTTCAATAAAGCCTGTGACCTGGTCATTGGTACCTTCTAGGCCAGACATCGTGCTTTCTAGCGTGGTGGCCGCAGCCTGCGCAGCCTCAGTCGCTTCGGTGACCATGCGAGAATACTCATCGCCGTGACTACCCAGTTTCTGGACGGCATCGTCGAGCTGTGATGCTGCGGTGTCGGCGCTAGTAGCTGAAGACTGGAGATCACTGCCTGCTTGCTGCATAGCGTCAGCAACTTCGATCATGCGGTCAGCCGATTGCGCGAGAGCCTCAATATCCAAGCGGGCAAACTCAGCTAGCGGCTCTTGAGCGACTGATACCGCCTGTTCAAGCTCGGTGAGCTTAACCCGCATATCCTGCTGCAATTCTTGTTGACTATCGGCCGCAGATTGAAGCGCTTGGGCGGCGCCAAGGGATTGTTCCGCGATCTTTACGTGAACGTCCTTAAGCGTATCTTGCCGCTCGCGCCACCACCCCTCGTTTGAGTCTATCTGCTCGCTGACAGCGTCCATTTTTTTAAGGACAGTCTGCAAAATCGCGTCTTCTGATTGCTCGGCCGATGGAGTGTTTTCGACGCGCTCTCTTTCAATATCCCGGGTAGCCCTGGCAAAGTCGCCCAACACAGCGCGCAAGCCATCATGAGATCGTTGAAGCTGCGCTGCGGGGCCCTCCTCTGCTATAGTGAAAAGCTCATGCCTGTGCTGTTTGAGTGGCCTAACAATCGCACGGCTTACCCACAGCGTATTGAGAATGGCCAGACTGGCGCACAGCGCGCAGCCGACATACGTCAATATCGGTGCCGGCAGCGCTATAAGGTCAAAAGACAAGACACCTGCCAACGCAGCCGCGAGGCAAATAAAGCCTGCATTCAGATACCGGAACGGCGCCAGCCAACGCCCATTGCCCTGGATCGGTGACATATCACCCTCATCTCAAATAACACGTTATATGTGTATTTTCGCTGAAGATGGTTAAGGTAGCTTCACTTCGAGGCCTCAGTAGGCCTAAAGTATTCTGCCCAATGGCCCTAGATCAATGTTGAAGTCCTCTGGAGGGATGCCAAAGGCTTCACACATCTCTTCAATGCGCTTCTTCGCGCGAAACAGTGCATCGCTTAAGGCGTCAATTTCTGAATCCCGCAAGGTACCGCGATCCATGCGCGCCAAAGCCTCGTGCTCCATGAGTTGACGCAAGAGTTCAACCACCACTAGGACTAGCTTTGCTAGATCGCGTTCAACAGTGTCGGGGTTCAAAACAAGCCGTCCCTGTTCATCGGCTAGCTGCTGCGCGCCTATTTCAAAAATATCTTCAACGCGCGCCTTTAGGCGGCTTTCAGTATCGACATCATTCAACTCAATGGTCATGCGATCACTGCCTTTGCAAAGGCAAATGGGGGCAATGGACCGACAACACTCGCCTTCGCGTCGCGTTGGAACTGCTCTACCCAACGGTCCAAAACTCTATTGAGCTGCGCCCGTTCGACCAAAATATGGCGCTTGGCGCGACCGAGGCCACTTTGCTGCGGGGCGGTGACGGCAACAATGCTGCTTTTGATATCGGAAAGGAATGGCTTCAACGGTGCATTGGCGGTCTCCAAAGACCGCCGGAGGTTTTGCAGATAGCTATGTCTCTCTCTGATCGTCGCATTGGCCGTCGGTTCCCGCAAAACGGGTGTTTTGAATATGAATGAGATTTGCCAATGGCCACCGAGCGCCTGTATCTGACGTATGAATTGATCTCGCTTTTGCGATAGCACCCCGCAAAGCCAATCGCTGGTTTGGATGGCCTGGCCCGGTTGTGCGGGGGCCATGCGGGCGCACTTTCCAATCTGCACCAGTCGGGTCGTCATGTCGGCCAAGTTGCCTTGCCTGCGCTCCGGCCAGATCAAGGCATAGCACCCATCATGACCGTAGGCTTGATGGCCATAGTCTGTGATAGGCTGGTCACATAGGCACTCGAACCATCCCGAAATGTCCAGCTTTGGCGGCGCCATGGTCAATCGACGCTGTGGCCCAGCGCTGCTTGCGCAGGTTCCGCATCAACACTTGAGATCACAGCATTCAGGCCGAGATAGACCAAATCAACATTCGCCACGCTCAGAACCAGATCGGCCTGCAGCACAACCCCGGTGTCAATCAAACCGCCCAGCAAGTCAGACAAGGACTTGTCCTTTAGACTAGGGTCAGTCGTCATCACAGAGATTGGAGGCGGCGCCTCAACCGAGGTCTGCTTAGGCGGCATCGGACATTGGCTCCAAAGCCGCAAAAGTAAACGGCGCTTCTGGACCGAATAGGTCAGCGTCAGTGTCTGGAAGGTCGCCCAACAAAGCGTTTATGTGCGCCAGAAAGCGCTTGTCCTCACCGCGCCGAACAAGCGCACGCAAGGACAGAAAGCAGCCATCGGGCCGGTCGCTCACAGGATCCACAACCAACTCAAGGACAGGGTCAGACGCCAGGCGCTGCACAATCCTTTGGCTCAGCGCTTCTACAGCCTCAGCGGCGCTGGCTTTGCGGCGGCGTTCGTCCTGCCGTTGTCTGAGATAGCCAGTCGGCGTAGCGCCGCAGTCGTGCTGCATCGGTTTCGTCAGCCGGCGTAGCCTTATAGCCCATTCGACTGCCCCCCTGGTCCGGTGCGCGGCGCCTAATAAGGCATCTGCATGTGTATCCAGATAGCGCGAGACAGCGACCGCGTCTGGTAGGACCGTCCCAAAGCGCATCGGCAAAATATCATGCACCAAACACAGCTGGTTTAGGCACGTATAATAGGCCTCCGCGTAGGTCTCCAAGGTGTCTGGAGAAGTATTTTCAAACATGTTGCCGACGGCCAGACGGTCGTGGGTACTGACGATCGCTGTGATAGCACCCTGCCTTTGTAGGGTTAGGGGTTTGCCGCCTAGTCCTCTCGCGGCTGCATTAAGGGACGGACAGTCCGCTGCGGTAATCGCATATAGAATACGCGCGTCATCCGGCATCGCTTTCTCCTCTGCAAATCTGCAAGGCACCGTCAAAATCAGCCTCGCTCAGATACATGTTGCCGTGGCTCTCACCGTCCCCGCCTTCTATGCAGCGGACCAGGCAGAGCTGCTTGCTAGCACGTACGAATTGCGCAATATCGGCCCCGCTCATCCCGTCACAGGCTTCAGCCAGAGCTTCTAGGTCAACTTGCTCTCTGGCGACGCCTTTAAGATAAAGCGACAGCAACTCCGCACGGTCCGGTGCATTGGGGAGCGGCACTTCGATTTTTTGGTCAAACCGGCCAGGGCGCAGGACCGCCGGGTCGATTTGGTCCATACGATTGGTCGCCCCCAATATGAAAAGGCCGGACCCTTTGGTGAGGCCATCCATCTCAGTCAACAGCTGCGCGACGACCCGGCTTGCCGTTTCGGACAGCTGTGCACTGCGGCGCGGCGCTAACGCGTCTAGCTCATCAAAGAAGAGCACGGTTGGAGCGCTCGCCCTGGCTCTTGCAAACACGCTGCGGATAGCGCGTTCTGATTCGCCCAGATAGAGCGATAAAAGCTCTCCTGCATTGATGGCAATAAAATTCGCCTCGGCCGCATTCGCAAGCGCACGCGCAAGCAGGGTCTTGCCCGTCCCTGGCGGACCATAAAGCAGTATGCCATTTGGCGCAGACAATCCGAGCTGCGCATAATGCACGCGGTAAGCCAAAGGCCATTCAACCGCTTGACGCAAGGCCGCCTTCGCCTTGCTTGCCCCGGCAATATCATCCCAAGTGGTGGCTGGGACATCGAGCTGAACGGCCCGGAGCGTTGACGGACGGACCTCTGCGAAGGCAGCGTCAAAATCGGCTCTGGTGACATAGAGCGAGGCTACATCACCGCCTGGCGCGCGGCGGAGTGCGGCGATGCCTGCTTCTCGCGCCAAGCTGGCCAAATCTGCGCCGACAAAGCCATGGCACCGCCTGGCGATATCCGAAAGCTCCACATCGTTGGCCAAGGGCATCGCTTTGGTGTGTATGGCGAGAATATCGCCGCGCCCTTTAGCATCGGGTGCCGCCAAGATAATCTCCCGGTCAAAGCGCCCTGGCCGCCGCAGGGCCGGGTCAATAAGGTCTGGGAGATTGGTAGCCGCGAGGACGACGACGTCGCCCCGTGCATCAAGACCGTCCATTAATGTGAGAAGCTGCGCCACCATGCGCCGTTCGGCTTGCTTATCGCCAGATAGGCCTTCCCGCGCGGGCGCGATAGAATCAATTTCATCAATAAAAAGGATGGCCGGCGCCGCCGCCGACGCTGCTTCAAAGACGTCTCGCAGACGCGCTTCTGAGGCGCCAAAGTGCTTATCGGCAATTTCAGGACCTGCAATGCTGAAAAACGCTGCCTTGGTTTCAGCCGCCAAGGCGCGCGCGATTAGCGTTTTTCCGCAACCAGGGGGACCCGACATCAAGACACCCCGTGGGGGCGTGATGCCGAGATGGGCAAACAAGTCCGGTCGGATGAGGGGAAGCTCCACCATCTCCCGCAGCCGCGCAAGTTCTGGGCCAAGACCGCCGATGTCGCCAAAGCAAATACCCTCCGCGCCAGAATGCGCAGGCGTCGGCACCGCGCCATTGGGTGCACGTTCATAGGGCACGTCATCGCCAGCTTTGATATCGAACTGCGCGGCTAACGGCTGCGGAATGCTAATTTCGCCGCCGGCAAGGGACGACGAGGGCAAGACCGGCACGATGAGAGCATTAGAGACCATAATCAGGTCTCCCGGCATGACATCCTGGTGTGTGAAGGCCTCCAGCGGCAAGCGGGCAACGCTATCATCATGTTTGATAATTGCCCGCCCTGACAAGGACGATGGCAAAGCCTGCGCGGGCTTGCTCATGACCCACCGCCCAGCTTTTCTTGTTCATAAGCGGCAATTTCGTCCAGCCGGTCCAGCAATTGCTCTTCCAGCTCTTCGAACTCTTCTTCGGAAATCTCCCCCGCATCCAGCTGGTCGCCAAGCGCTACCATCTGTGCACGCACGGCCTCAGCGTTGTAATACTGGCCTTCCACCGTCTCATATATTTTGACGAACAAGCCCTTCATGCCCGCTGCGGGCACAGAGATCGGAAAGGTGAGGAGTTTCGTTAAAAGTCCCATCGTGGCCCCTAGGCGGCAGCGCCTTGCGGCGCGACAGGGTCTATCTTGAGTTCCACGAACGAAAATGGCGGCATTGGCCCCACATAGCGGAAGGTGAGCCGAGACCCATGCACATCATCCAGCAGATTAACCGCTTTATCGACGGCCTGTTCTTGCTCGGCATCCACGAGCATCGAAAAGTTTGCAATCATAACGTCATCGCTTACGGGGCCTTCGACAAACTGAGCGCATAGGTGTTGGAGCCGCATGCGCAGCTCCTTCGCTTCTTGCGCCCGCTTGTCAGCTATGGCCGCCTCTACCCGTTTGCCAAATTCGATACGCTCATAATGGCTTTGTTTGGGGTCTCTAGCCGCCAGCGCATCACGGGTGCTCCGCAGTGTTTCATCAGCCTCCATAACCTCTTTGAAAGCAATGCCATCGCGCCACAGGATTTTGAGCGATAGTTCGCGGCGGCCTTCAACTTTTGCAAAGGCATCCAGAAACTGACCTTTGTTCGCCTTGAGGATTGACGACCCTTCATCGGCTTCTGGAAGGACTGTGCCAAAGCGCAAGGGCAGCACATCATGGGAGGCCATGACATGCTCCAACACACGGGTATGGGTCAGCATATTGCGACGGCTGGGCCGCACTTGCTCCCCAGAGAACGGCGTTGAAATCATTGCCAGGCCATCGCCTAATGGGAAGGACTGTGGCTTTGGACTGCTTGGCCCCAGACCGTCTATGTCAAAAGTCATCACGTCTTGCGCGCGAATGATGCCGTAGATGTAGCGTTGCATAGTCTAGCCTTAAAAGGTTGGTGCTTTGGAGAATTGGAGTGTGAGATAGCCGTTGCGCTCGCTGCGGTTTATAGGCGCCGGATTAAAGCCAGCTGCTGCCTTAACCGAGTAGCGCCAGGCGCCGTGTTCCAAGGTGATGTGTCCAACCTCGCCAACCACCTTTAGCGCGGTTGCGTCAGCGCGCCCGAGGTCAATGATCACCATGAGGATGCGGTCAATTTCATGTTCTTCGACAGAAAGTGGGGTGCTTTGCGTGTTGCGCGGCTGGACAGGCCTGGAGGGCGCGATGTCGTCTAGCGTCCTTACGCGCACATTGAAATCTGTCTTCAGCCGCGAGCCCGGGTCTTTATTCGTCGATGCTTCGTCGATGAGCGTTGAAACCGCGTCAAACAAGCCGCTCAGCCCGTCGCCAATACCTTTCAGCTTTTCACGCGCTGCCGAGAAATCAGCATCTGTGTTCTTCCGTCTGGTCATATGTCATCACCCCCGCCTGTCACGTTGCTCAGGTCGCGCTTTTGCAGAACAGTTGCCCCTGCCTCCTTGAGGCGGAGCTCGGCCTCAAGCCGCTCGACGCGCTCAAGGAGCCCCTTATTCTCTAGGTCCAAGGATTTGGCCTTAGATCTGAGAAAAGGGTCGGTCTCCCACCAGGAAATGCCCATCTCACGTGCCTTGTCGACGGAGGAAATGAGGAGCCGGAGGCGGATGGTGAGTAATTCGACACCAACCAGGGAAATCGCCACATCACCGGCAATCACAACGCCCTTATCAAGCACGCGGTCCAGCACGTCAGCGAGCGTGGAAGCTTGGCTATGGTGAACGACCTGACCCATCGTCTAGGCGCGTTTGCGTGATGCAGTGGCCGTCGGCGGGCAGTGTAAAGCCAAAATGTCCATAAGCGCTGACCTCAATCGCGTTTGGTCCTGGCCTTCGAGCCCCTTGGACAAAAGCACATCTAAAACCAAATCGCAGAATGCCGGATCCTCTATGGAGACGGCCATATTCGTGCGCCCAGCAACCTGCGCGATCATCAAGCTCGCGCGCATGGTCGGCACTTGCGTATATGCGCCCGATTGGCGGAACTCCCGAACGGCAGCAACAATCCTAGCCGCAGCGGAAGGCTGCAGCATTGTCCTATGGGCTACGATCGCCGTTTCTGTTTCACCTTCCAGGTCATCCAAATCGAAGGTGATCATCCGATCGATCAGCGCATCTTGCGGGGCTTGGACGCCGGCATATTCGCGGCTGTTTGAGGTGAAGATAACGCGAAAATCATCATGCACTGGAGCAAAGCTGCCCTGCCCGGCTGCTGCGGGAAGGACAAGGATGCCTTCTTCCAATACTGACAAAAGCGCGTTGTTGGCTTCGGCTGGTGAACGGGTGAATTCGTCATATACAAGGGTTCCGCCGCCGAGCGCAGCTTGCGTAAGCACATCAGCGCGCCAATTCATGGTCGTTTCGCGCTCTACTTTATGCACAGAGTGAATATAGCGGTCGAAGACCTGGCGCGTTTTGACGCCCGATTCCTGGCCTACCAAAGAGGCCGTATCGCGCATGGCATGTTGACCGCTGGCCTGATCTCAGCCGTGATTGG
>CAKZYD010000345.1 GCA_937884085.1 uncultured Sphingomonadales bacterium
CACGAGGGCGCCATTGGATGAAGTGCTG
The DNA here is from genome assembly GCA_937884085.1 of uncultured Sphingomonadales bacterium. Classification (GTDB taxonomy): domain Bacteria; phylum Pseudomonadota; class Alphaproteobacteria; order Sphingomonadales; family CAKZYD01; genus CAKZYD01. The sequence goes on from CAKZYD010000345.1 coordinate 29, forward strand.
ACCTGGAAAGGATTTTGAGAGTGACGGATGCCTTACATGTCAGTGCGATGGTGCGCAGCGCGCTGATCGTGTCCAACCTGGAACGCAGCACCGCTTTCTACACAAACGTGCTTGGCTTTGCAGATGTCTATTGGGAAGGCGTGCTCGAAGGCACCAGCGTTGAAAAGTTGCTCGGCGTGCCCCAAGGCAGCCAATGCCGGGCGCGGATATTGACGCCGTCACCGGAAAATATGGGCATGGTTGGGCTTTTTGAGCTGTCCAATCCGACGCCAAAAACCGTGCAGAAAAGCGATACCACTAGTCAGGTGGGCGAAGCGTTTCTCGTGTTTTACGCGAGCGATTTGGATGTGGTGATGGAGCGCCTCACCGCCGGTGGCTACGGCGTTCTGTGCGCGCCCATTCCGCTGGAGCATGATGGCAAGGTCAAGCAGCGCGAAATGGGCTGCCTCGACCCCGATGGGTTCAAAATCAACCTCATCGAATGGGACCCAGACCGAGACGCCCGGCCAGAACTCACCCCTGGCAAAGCATAAAAAAAGCGGCCCAGAAAACTTTTTGCTGTGTTCCGGGCCGCGTTCAAGGTCAGGGAAAAATCTTGCCTTAGCGGCTTTCGCTCGCGCTCGGCGGCAGAATTACTTGATTGATGACGTGGATGACGCCGTTTGAGGCTTCAATGTCAGCGGACACAACGCTTGCGCCATTGATGCGCACACCGGCTGCGACAGAGATGGATACCTCTTCGCCTTGAACCGTCGCCACCGTCACATCAGAGGTCAGGTCGGTTGACATTACTTTGCCAGACAGGACGTGGTACGTCAGGATGGCTTGCAGCTTGGCTTTGTTTTCCGGCAACAGCAGCGATTCGACGGTGCCCTCTGGCAACGCGGCAAAAGCCTCATCAGTCGGCGCAAATACCGTGAACGGGCCTTCGCCTTTGAGCGTTTCAACCAGGTCAGCAGCCTTCACAGCCGCAACAAGCGTGTTAAAGCCGTCGGCAGCGATGGCGGTATCGACAACGTCGGCCTTCATCATGGCGGCAGCTTTTGCGCTTTTTGAGTTATCACCTGCGGCAGCAACACCAGCAATGTCAATGGCAGCGACAGAGACGCTGGCAGCAATCAGGGATTTAATTGGGGACATAGGAGCTCCTTGGGACTTTCCGGCTATGCGGTTCAGGCATCGCCCCGCGCGATGCCAGTCACAACCTTACGTAGGGGGCCTTGATTCGGTTTGCCGCCTCAAGCCCGTCCGGGCGCCAGTCACAAAAGAATCACATCGCTCGGCTGCGAGTCTTCAAATTTGTCATTTCGGGGCCGTATCAGGCCCATCCCTGTCTAGCGCGGCGCGCTTTGAGACGCAGCGGAGGCGCTAAAAGGCCGACTCGTGCAAGGTTAAGCCCACCCATCCATCGCTTTGGCCATGGCAACATCGAGCTCTGACACGCCATCCGCATCATGGGTGGTCAACGTCACATCTACGCTGTTGTAAACATTGAACCATTCGGGATGATGACCCATCTCCTCCGCCAGCAAAGCGCAGCGGCTCATAAACGCCCAAGCGGCTTTGAAATCACTGAACTTGAAAGACCGCGCGATAGCATCGCGGCCTTCGACAGGCGTCCAGCCTGGCAACTCTGTGAGTGCATGAGCGCGCGCTTCAGACGTTAATTTTTCAGGCATTGCGAGGCTCCCTTTGCATACTGCTCTGAGGCGATATGGCGCAGCTTAAGGCCGCGTCAATTCAAGAGGCGCGGCCGCCTTTTTCTTCAAGTCCTTTGGCTTGATGAACCGATCGAGCCGGGCGCTGGCCGGTGCCACAGCGCTCCAGCGCTCGGTAGGACAATCAAGCACAGCGATCGCCGCCGTGGGATATTTTGCTTCAATCCGCGCCCGGGCTTTTTCCATCTCCGTATCTCCATGCGGCAGCAGCGTCATGGCAAGGCCTTGCACACCGGGATTGTGCCCCAGCAAGAGCGCGGTATCAGACGCATCATCCAAATTCCGCACCAGGGATAAAAGCTGCGTGGCAGAGGCCATGTAGAGCCGGTCATCGTAAAGCGGGTCAAGGGCTTCCCCAAAACCGGTTTCCAGCCGTTCCACCGTTTGCTTTGTCCGCTGAGATGGCGACACCAGCATGACGTCCCAAAGGAGGCCCTCCTCCTTCAAATACCGCCCCATCCGCTTGCCTGCCTTAAAACCCCGCGCATTCAGCGGCCGGTCAAAGTCCCGGGCAACCGCGCTGTCCCAGCTCGATTTAGCGTGCCGCATGAGGATGAGGCGTTTCATTGAGGCGTCTGCTCCTTAGAACGGTTGCAATCGACCACCGGCATTGCAATGGTTCTTGCTTGTAGCAGGTTTGATGGGCAGTACCATGACAGAAGACATCGCGCCGGAGAGCGCTGCACCGCCGGCGCCCCCTGAAGAGGCCGCTGTGCCAACGCAGACGGCTTACCCCTTGCCCCTGGAATTCACGGGTAACGGCAGCGAGTTTTTCCGCATTTGGATTGTGAATATCGCCTT
>CAKZYD010000346.1 GCA_937884085.1 uncultured Sphingomonadales bacterium
TTCGCAGCCTGCAGCTGGTGTGTTCGCTGCCGTGAGCTCAGGGCGCTGCCGATATGTCCATAAAGGGCGTCGCCATCCGGCGTTAGAGACAGCGCTGCCTGCCGGCGATCATGCGCCACCTCCGCGCGCGAAATATATCCTCGCTTTACCAAGGTTTGCACTGCGCGGCTCACGATCCCCTTATCCATGGGGGTGACCGCCACGACCTCCTGCGCCGTGCGGCCAGGCATTTCGCCAACAGCGGCAAGAACGCGCCATTGGCTGAGGTTAAGGCCGCCAATCTCCTGCGCAACCCGCGTCGTGTGCCGCGCCACAAGATCACCAAGCACGGCAACGTGATAGGGCCAATACGCCTCAAGCGAAAAGGGGGGCGGGGTCGACATCAGATATCCCAATCCTTAAAATAGTTGTGATTACAACTAAAATGCGGTAAGTAGCCAGCCTCATCAATACCGAGACGACCTATGACAATATCTTTAAAGCGCATCCATCACGTCGCCTATCGTTGCCACGATGCCAAGGAAACTGTGTCGTTTTACCAAAAAGTCCTCAACATGGATTTTCAGCTTGCGATCGCGGAGGACAATGTCCCCTCCACCGGCGAGCCTGACCCTTATATGCATGTGTTTTTAGATGCGGGGATGGGCAATGTCCTGGCCTTTTTTGAGTTGCCGACCCAGCCAGATATGGACCGCGACCACAATACCCCGCTGTGGGTACAGCACATCGCCTTTGAAGTGGACGACCTTGAGGCTCTTATGGCGGCCAAAGCGCAGGTCGAATCCTTTGGCATTGAGGTGCTCGGCCCCACCCACCACGGCATCTTCAAATCAATTTACTTCTTTGACCCCAACGGCCACCGCATAGAGCTCGCTGCGAATATCAGCACCCAAGAGCAGATGACGGCGCTGCATGAGGTCGCCCCTGAAATGTTAGACGAATGGGCGAAGACCAAAAAAGCGCCACGCCACGCCGCATGGCTCCACGACCTCTCCGACTAAAACGACCGGGAAAACCACATGAAACTTGCAAGCCTGAAGGCAGGCCGCGACGGCCAGCTCGTCGTCGTCTCCAAAGATTTGACTCGCTATGCTGACGCCAGCGCCATTGCGCCAACGCTGCAAGCGGCTTTGGACGATTGGGGCACTTTAGCCCCTAAGCTCGAAACCCTGTCTGCCAGACTCAACGCAGGCGAAGCAACATCCCACTCGTTTGACCAAGGCAGCGCCCACTCACCTTTGCCGCGCGCCTATCAATGGGCCGATGGCTCGGCCTATATCAATCACGTCGAACTGGTCCGCAAAGCCCGCGGCGCCGAAGTGCCAGAGAGCTTTTATTCTGACCCACTCATGTACCAAGGCGGCTCGGACAGCTTTTTAGCGCCGCATGAAGACATCCCCTTCCGCGATGCCAAAGAAGGCATGGACATGGAAGGGGAAGTCGCTGTCATCACAGATGATGTACCCATGGGCGTGTCCACCGCCGAGGCAGCCAGCCATATCAAGCTCATTTGCCTGGTCAATGACGTGTCCCTGCGCGGCCTGATTCCGGGCGAGCTTGCCAAGGGGTTCGGCTTCTTCCAATCCAAGCCCTCCAGCGCCTTCTCCCCCGTGGCGGTAACCCCGGATGAATTGGGGTCTGCTTGGAAAGACAGCAAGATCCACCTTCCCCTCAACGTGGACTATAACGGCGCCCCCTTTGGCCGCGCCAATGCCGGCGTAGACGCGACCTTCTCCCTTGCAGACCTCGTCGCCCATGCGGCGAAAACACGCCCGCTCTGCGCTGGCAGCATCATCGGGTCCGGCACCATCTCAAACAAAGACAAGGATGGCAGTCCAGGCCGTCCGGTCGCTGAGGGCGGGCTTGGCTATAGCTGCATCGCAGAAATCCGCACGATCGAGACCATCAACGATGGCGCGGCCAAAACGCCCTTTATGAGCCCCGGCGATACCGTAAAAATAGAAATGCGCGATGCATCGGGCACCTCCATTTTTGGCGCAATCGAGCAAACAGTCCGCGCCGTTTAGAGCGTTTGACTTTTTAGCAGGACTGGCGAACTCTGGCGCAAACCAAGGGGTCATTTGCCATGAGCTGCGCTGTTCTTTTAACGCTTGGCCGTTTGCCAAAGGGCCTTGAACTTGCGCGCTGTTTAAACGCTGCCGGCTGCACGGTCTATGTTGCTGACCCGTTCGGTACACATCTCTCCAAGCCATCGCGCGCGGTTGCCAAAAGCTTCAAAGTCACCGCGCCGAACACCGACAGCGCAGGATTTCTGTGCGACCTGAAAACTATCATTGAAACGCACAATATTGACCTCGTTATCCCGGTGTCTGAAGAAGTGCCCCATGTCGCACAGCTGCATGGACAGCTGCCCGACACTGTCCGCGTCCTCTGCCCAGAGATGAGGCAGCTGATGCGCCTGCACGATAAATTTCAGTTCATCGACGCCGTGCGCCAAGCCAGTCTGCCGGCCCCGGAGACCCATCACGGCGACGACCCAGCCGCCTTAGAGCTCGCGAAGCAAAGCGACACTGTGGTCAAACCGGCGCTAGGATGCTCTGGAACAGGGCTGCACTTTATAGCCAAGGAAGAAAACCTACCCAACGGATTGCGCACCTCTACCAATGTCATTCAAAAGCGCATTCACGGTCAAGAAATCAGCAGCTTCACCGTCGCCCGCGATGGCCAGGTCCAAGGCACGGCCCTCTATAAAGGCCTGATTTTTGCTGGCACCGTCGCCACTTTATTTGAACGCGTCACTGGCCTCACCCCCGTTGAAGAGTGGATTGCGCGTTTCGTCAAAGCGGAAAACTATTCAGGGTTCATCGCCTTTGATTTTATCGTTGAAGACAACGGCGCCGCCTTCCCAATCGAATGCAACCCAAGGCTCACCAGCGGCATCCACTTCCTGGACCACCAAGGTTTGGCGGACGCCATTTTAGGCGCGGGCCCTGACGGCACCCCAGATTTCAAAACCCATAAGCGCATGCAAGAAGGACACACCAGCCTCACCAAAGCCTATGCAGCGCTGCCCAACCTCAAGGCCTTTGTAAAACGCCTCGGACTGGTCTTCACATCGCGCGATGTCCTGTGGTCCTGGCGGGACCCTCTGCCCTTCCTCCTCATGACACCCATGTCTTGGCCGGTGTTATCGCAGGTGATGTTCAAGGGCTTGTCCTTTGGCGAGGCCGCCACAAAAGACGTGGAATGGTTGCCAAAAACTAGCGTGAATAAAAACGCGGCTTGACCCAGATTTCATCCGCTGGCCGGGTGGTCAGCCTGGCAGCTGGGCGAATGCTCTCTTCATTGAGGCACTTAAAGTCAAAGCGGCGGCAGATGCGGGCCAAAATCAGCACACTTTCCACCAGCGCAAAGCCAGCGCCGATACAGGTGTGTGGGCCAGATCCGAAGGGGATATAGGCCCCGTCCACCAGCTCTTTGTCCCTGCCCGGCATGAACCGCTCTGGGTCAAAAGCATCGGGCGCAGTCCAATGGTCTTTGTGGCGATGCAACGTCCAAGGCGAGATCATGATGAGCGCGCCTTTGCGGATACGGAACCGTCCGACCTGCCCTGCCTTGAGCGCAACGCGCGGCATGAACGTAATCGGCGGATAGAGCCGCAGCGTCTCCCGGAACACGCTGCGGGTGAAATGCAACTTCTTCACGCCTTCAAAATCAATCGGGCCATCGCCAAACACCGCGTCCACTTCCGCGCGCAGCTTGGCAGCAATATCAGGATTCACCGCCAGGATATAAAAGGCCCAGGTCATCACGCTGGCAGTTGTCTCATGGCCCGCTAAAAAGAACACACCGAGCTGGTCAATCAACTCCTCGCGGGTAAACGGCGCGCCGCTATCCTTGTCACGCGACTCGATAATCACGCTTGCGATGTCGTTGTATTTGCCAACGCCGTCGCCCAGATGGGTATCGACCAAGGCGCCGATATGCCCCCGAATGCGCTCACAAGAGGCAAGCACGTCCGCATCCTGCGGCACATCGGCCCAAGCCGGGCTGACAATCAAACGCCATAGCTTCACCTGCCCAACGCCGCGTTCGAAGATCGTGAAATCTTCAAACACGCTTTTGGCCACCTCAGACTCTAGGGACACCGAAAACACGGTGCGGCAAATGATGTCCGCCGTCAGATGGCTCATGGCCAGATCGAGCGACATTTCCTCGGCCCTATCAGCCGCACCTTCCAAGCGCGCTTCAAAATCATCGATGGCCGCCATGATAGCTTTGAAAGCCACACTCAGCCGCATCATGGAAAAGGCCGGGTCAATCATCGCCCGTTGGCGGCGCCATTTGGGGCCGTCGGTGACGAAAATGGAGTCGCCAATCAGCGGCTCTAGCGCCCCCACCATCAAATCGCTTTTGGGAAACATCTCATCCTTGTCGGCCAGAATTTGCTTCACCAAGACAGGGGCGTTGAACAGCTTAATCGACCGGCGCGAATACCCCAGCTCGCCCGCTTCCATGCGATAGGCCGCCGCCGGCAGCAAGCTCAGCAAATCGCCGCCGCCGCGCCAGAGTGTGCGCACCAGCGCAGCAACCGGCGGAAGCCGCGAGGGATGCGGCGGCGTGAAGAGAGTTTCGTTTGTTTTCATGCCACAAATTTTGATAGACTAAAAAGAGTATGGGGGGAGCAAAAAACAGTGTCGGTTCTGCATTTTTTCGAAATCCTGATTGCGCTGCATATCATCAGCGGCGCGCCCGGCCTGTTGACCTTCTGGGCCCCCGTTATCGCCAAGAAAGGCAGCGGGCGTCATGTCTTTTGGGGGCGCATTTTCACCTACGCCATGCTGTTTACCGGCACCATGGCCACCATGATGGCCACCACAACGCTGATTGCGCCCATGGAGACCCATCCGCAGCTCAGTGATCACCCCGAGTTCTCTGACCCGGCGCTGGTGCGGGGTATTTTCGGCTGGATGATGCTGTACCTGGCCATCCTCACCATCAACTTGGCCTGGTATGGGTGGCGCTGCATTACAAACCGGCAAAACCATCTGGCGAATCGGCATTGGTTCAACCTTGTTTTGCAAGGCCTTCTTACAATCGTATCGCTGAATTGCGCGATCCAAGGCATACGAATTTGGCAGCCGATGATGATTGGAATTTCCTTTGTGGGCTTTGCCACAGTCGGCACCAACCTGTTTTTCATTTTGAGAGATAAGCCCGGCCGAATGGATTGGCTGCTAGAACACATCAAGGGTATCGTGGGCACGGGCATTTCCGTCTACACAGCCTTCTTTGCCTTTGGCGCGGTGCGCTATATCCCGGAATTAGCCTTAGCTCCGGCGCTTTGGGCGGTTCCGCTTGTGGTTGGCCTTGCTCTCATCATCTATCACCAGCAGAAAATCCGTTGGTCCATGCGGCCTCGGCCCGCCAAGCCCTTTGCAGGCCAGCACAAAACATCTTAAAGACTCTGGCGTCATCTCAATCCTCTGCCATGCGCCATAAAACAGAGTTCGCGGCTCTCAGCCCTCTCTCCCCCGGCGCTCAACTGCAAGACCAAAAGGACTAGCCATGGAACGGCTCGCAATCGGCACACGAAAAAGCAAAATGGCGATGGCCCAAACCCACGACATCATTCGCCGGATTGAAGCCGCCTGGCCGGAGGTGAAAATCGATGTCGCCGACATGGAAACGCGGGGCGATCAAGACCAAGAGAGCAAGCTGCTCAAACATGGCGGCAAGGGCGGCGCCTTTGTGGAGAGCATCCGCGATGGGTTGCGGGACGGCACCATAAGGCTGGCAATGCACTCCTTAAAGGACGTGCCCGGGAACGAAGAAACACCAGGCGTGGTCATTGGCGCATATCTGCCAAGAGATGGCGCAGAAGACGCACTAGTGGTGCGGCCGGACCATGATGTGCAAGATTTTTTGAAGTCGGACGGGCAAGGCTATAAGGTCGGCACCAATTCGGTACGGCGCGCGGCGCAGCTCAAGCTGCTCTATCCCGCGCTTGAAGTTCTGCATTATCGCGGCGCTGCGGATACGCGCGTGCACAAGCTCGACAATCAGATTGGCCAAAACCTTCCAGGCGGCGGCCAAACAGCGCCAGCGGATGTGTTGATTATGGCAAAGTCTGGCGTGGAGCGCGTATCGCTGGCGGACCGTATTGCGCACGTCTATAGCGTGGACGACATCTTGCCCGCAGCCACGCAAGGCATTGTGGCGGTAGAATGCCCAGCCCAAGACTGGCGCGCGCGCGAAATTCTGGCGAAGATCAATGATGCAGCAGCAGAGTGCGCCGCCTTGGCAGCGCGAGAGGTGCTTTGGGTCCTCGATGGGCACTGCAATTCGCCGATGGCCGCGCATGCCAAAATTGCCGGTGAGACGTTAAACATTCGCGCGCAAGTTTTTAGTTTAGACGGCGCCCGCGTTGTGGAGGCCTCCACACGCGGAGATGCTGCAAAACCGCGGGAAGTTGGACGTGAGCTGGGCCTCACCTTACTGGAAAAAGGTGCCGGGGCATTAATCGAGGAATCGCGAGAATAACCGCCGCGATATAAGGATCGCCGCTCCCGCAAACGCAAGTCTGGTAGAGCATTTTTTCAAAGTCAAAAAGAAGGCAGGGCCCAAAGAAAAAAGGCGCCCCAGGGAGGCGCCTTTTTAGTCTCACGATGCGCTGCTCTATGGGAACCAGTTGGAACCGGACTCATTCAGCACACCATGTTTGATGGCCCATTCTGACCAATCATCAACAACCGTTCCTGTGAGCAGCACGCCGATACCGCCGGTCAGGGTTGTCAGCATGGCAAACCACCAGGCCCAACGGTGAATGGATTCCATCGTGGCGTTAAAACCCATCGTCCAGCGCCAGAACAGAGCGGCCCGTTCTGAAGCCGTGCCACGGTCGGTAATTTGCTCATTCTCACGCTCACCGCCATAGCGGCTGACTGCCAAGATAGTTGCGCCGTGCATGG
>CAKZYD010000347.1 GCA_937884085.1 uncultured Sphingomonadales bacterium
CACTCTCCTCCGCGGCCAAGAACGATCGTCTTATGCTTTTTGATGCTGTGCAGGCGAGTCAGTTCTGCCCGCGTACACCAAGCGCGGTGGCGCGGCTTGCAACGGCCATTGAGACGAGCTTAGCCCGCGTAGAGGGTAAAGCGGGTCAAACGGCTGAAGTGGCAAACTAGACAGTCTATTGCGATGGCGGAGCATGCGGTATCGACAGCCGCTGCGCCCATTGCGGCGCTTGGGCATGGTCGCAGACGGCGTGGGCACATTTTGCTTGTCGTTTGTGCGGTCTTGGCAGGGCTGGGCACGTTGTTTGGCATCACAGTTGGTCCACTTGGCATTGCGCCCAGTGATGTCTTTGCCATTCTCTTGAAGTCGGTCGGTTTGGGTGAGGCGCAGGGCGTCTCAAAAGTTAAAATTGGCGTTGTCGAAAACATCCGCATGCCGCGCGTCGTATTAGCCATCTGCGTTGGTGGCGCCTTGGGCGCTTCGGGCGCAACGCTGCAGGGTTTCTTCCGCAATACGTTGGCAGATCCAGGTCTGGTGGGTATTTCCGCTGGCGGTGCTTTGGCCGCGGTTGCGATGATCGTGCTTGGCACCACCACGCTCTTTGAGCTGCGACAGCTGCTTGGTGCCTTTGCCTTGCCCAGTGCTGCCTTTCTCGGTTCGCTTGTCGCGGTCGCGTTGATTTACCAACTGGCCAGGATAGACCGCCGTGTCATTGTGGCGACGATGTTATTGGCCGGTGTTGCCGCCAATGCACTGGCAACTGCTGGTATTGGATATCTCACCTTTCTGGCTGATGATACGCAGCTGCGAGATTTGACGTTTTGGACTTTGGGCAGTCTTGGCGGCGCGACGTGGGCGACGGCGCTGCCGGCCTGCGCGTTCATGATTGTGTCCATCATAGGACTTCTCAGTCTACAGCGCGCTATGAACTGTCTCCTATTAGGGGAGGGGGATGCCTTCGCGTTGGGAGTGAATGTGGAAGCAGTTAAACTGAAGGCAGCCCTGCTCACCGCTCTTGGTGTTGGGGCGGCCACAGCGGCCTGCGGTATCGTTGGCTTCATTGGGCTTGTCGTACCACATCTCGTTCGGTTGATTGCAGGACCCGATCATCGTTATGTGTTGCCTGGTTCGGCCTTGCTCGGCGCAGCGCTTGTGCTGGGCGCTGACCTGGTGGCGCGGCTCAGCGTGGCGCCTGCGGAGCTGCCGTTGGGTGTCGTGACCGCTGCAATAGGCGCTCCCTTTTTCTTCTGGCTGCTGGTGCGCGATAAATCCCGCACTCAGGCGGGCTGATTGATTTGGCCCTATGACAGCCGCTATAGAACTGCGTGAAGCCAGCGTGATCCGGGCGCGTCGGCCCATCCTGAACCAGGCAAGCCTAGTCTGCCAGCCAGGTCAGTTCAGCGTCTTTTGCGGGCCAAATGGCGCAGGCAAAACAACTGCGTTCTCCGTCTTATCAGGGGCGATAAAGCCCGATGCAGGCGGCGTTTTTCTCGGTATGGAGCCTATGGCTGCCATCGGGGCGGATGCCTTGGCACGTAGGCGCGCGGTTGTTGCCCAACAGCCTGTTCTCACCTTTCCCTTTCTGGTCCATGAAGTCATCGCTATGGGGCGCACGCCGCACGAAGGCAAAACCAGCCTTAAAACGGATCAGGACATCATCGAACACGCGCTCAAGGCGTTGGAACTCGAGCATCTGGCCGACCGCAACTATCTGACCTTATCCGGTGGTGAGCGCCAGCGCGTGCACATCGCCCGCGCCTTGGCGCAGATTTGGCCACATGATCAGGACAAAAGCACCATCCGCTGGCTGCTATTGGATGAGCCCACCAGCGCCTTGGACTTAAAGTATGAGATTGCCCTCATGCGCTTGTTGGCTGACCTTGCACGTCAAGGCTGGGGCGTCGTGGCAGTGCTGCATGATCTACGCCTGGTGCTAGAGTATGCAGACCACGTCATTTTGTTTAAGAGCGGCAAGACCGTTGACAGCGGCATGCCGCACGATGTCCTCACCCCAGAGGCCATCCAGTCCACTTACGATCTGGATGCGCCATACGCACTTTAGAAAGATGCTTCGATAGAGATACCTGCCACCCGCGGCTCATTGGTTTGAAAACGGGCGTTGCCCAGAGGCGCAGCCAGTTCGCCTGTTGTCGGGCTTGCAAATTGGAAGTTCTTCGAGGTGGAAAAGCGGTCGTTGAAGAGGTTGTTGGCGAACAAGAACACGTTGAAATTCTCATAGCTGTATCCAAGCCGCGCATTCACCAGCACGTAGCCGCCGACACTGTTCACAGGCACATTGGCAACCTCAGATTCGCGCCCGCTTTGGTAGCTAATGTTCCAGCTTGTGTAGGCTCCAATCGGATGCTCATAATTAAAGCCGGCTGACGCGCTTAGCGTGGGCGCCGCGGGGAATTCATTACCAGCCAGATTTGCAAAAGTGCTTCCCTCCGGCCCGAATGGAAAATCGGTGAATTCAGTGTCGAGCAGGCCAAGCGAGCCAAACACCTGCAATTCGTTGGAATATTCAAACGCGGTACTGACCTCGAGACCAAACAATCGGGATTCGCCAGCGTTTTCGATAAAGGCGTCCAAGCCGCCAATTTGCCCTGATGGCCCGGGTATAGAAACTTGTTGAGAGTTCCAATCGGTATAAAACGCGTTGGCGTTGATCGTCAGCCGTTCATCAAGCCATTGCGAGCGGAAGGCCAGCTCATAATTCCAGATGTATTCCGGATCAAATGGCCGGTTATTTACCACGCCGTCGATTTGCTGGAAAACAGAACCGCCCGCTCGGTAGCCACGCTGAATAACAAGACTGAGTGAGCGCAGCTCATCGAAACTATATGTTATGCCAGCGCGCGGCAGAAAGGCACTGAAGTCCGCTGGGCGTGGGTCTCCGGTTGGGACTGGTAACAGCCCGCTGCAAGCGATAACGCCAAAGGGCGTCGCCAACGTACAGTCTTGTGGATCAGCCGTGACCTCGCCTTGGACGCCTTCATCGGTAAAGTCTTCCCAGTCGTACCGCGCGCCGATGTTGAATGACCATTTTTCATTCAGCTTAAAAGTAAAGTCGGCGAAAATCGCAATGTTCTCAATCTTTTCGCCAGCCAAGCTCGTGCTTGTGACGGTGCTATCCAGGGGTGTCGGCACAAACCCGCTGGCAATCACAGGCAGCGTGAATTCCTGGATGCGATCAATATCCTGGTTGAAATAATATCCGCCGAACCAGCCCGAAAAGCGGCCATAGTCAAACTGTGCGCGCAGTTCACCTGAATATTGATCCGTCCGCGTTGGCGCGGTGATGAGATTACACTCCGTGAAGCGAGTATCGCAAAACTGCGTCGTCCGATCTTGATTTTCATAGGCACCAATACCGTAGACTGTCCAATGCTCGCCAATCTCTTGCGTGATATCCAGAAGGTAGAGATCAGTATTGGCCGTCTCAAGGCGAACCCTGGTGAAGGTCTCATTGCCGAATTCGTCAAAATCCTCAATTTCTGGATCATCAAAGGGCACTGGCGCAAAGCGCGTATTAAATTCACCAAAGTCCGTATTGATGTGCTCGGCTTTGAACTCAGCACGAAAGCCGGGCAGCCCCGCAGGCTCTATGAGAATTTTACCGCGATAGGTGAAGGATTCCTGGAATTCCTGGGGGATACCCGTCGTCACTTCCGTAACGCCCGCATCATAATCCTGCCAATCAAAGGCGAGGCGGAACGCCAATTGATCTGCCAAGATAGGACCTGAAACAACGGCTGAGGCGCGATAGGTCTCTTGTGTCGCAATTTGAAAACGCCCGCGCACTTCCCATTCGTAAGTCGGGTCGGCTGTCTGCATGACAATCGCGCCAGCCAGCGCATTGCGGCCCTGGATGGTGGATTGCGGGCCGCGCAGAACTTCCACCTGAGCGATGTCCCAAAGGGATTGCGCCCCTTGCTGGCCATTGGTGGTTAGCGGCGCACCGTCCACATAGATGTTTGACGTCTGCCCTGTCCCCGCGCCGCCAACACCCCCTTGAGCGATGCCTCGGATGGAAAAGTTGGTCTGCGCATTCAGGGCGCTGACATTGGGTGTGCGCAGTAGAATATCATCTAGTGTCACCAGCACTTCGCGCTCAATGCGCTTGGGGTCAAACAGCTCAACAGAGGTTTGCGTTTGCTGCAGCGATAGATTCCGCTTGGTCCCCGTAATGATGAGGTTTTCAACTGGCAGTTCAGCCGCGGCGACTTGGACTCGGCCTTGCTTTGGCATCGGTGCCGCACTGCCTTGTGGGGCTACGATGAAGGCCCCAGTATCGGTGCGCTGAACTTCAAGGTCAGAGCTGGCCAGAAGTGCCGCCATGGCCGTTTCGATTTGATAGGTTCCTTCAAGAGCTGGCGCTGTCTTGTCTGCCAGCCCTGTCGCTGGAGCAACAATCAAGACGCCGGTTTGCCGGGAGAGTTCGTTCAGCGCTGCGCCAAGTGGCTGAGGTTCTATGGCAATGTCATAGGTGTTGCCATCCTGCGCGCTTACGTTTGTCGCGCTTAGCGCTGCGATCATGGCGAGCAGTGACCCGCCATACAAGATTGATTTGAGCATAGTCAGCCCCTGCTTTCCTCATCGTGAAACCGTGCCAATGCGCTGCATCGGTCAGCTCCACACTCTTTTTTGGCACCCGCCCCCTTTTCCTAATCCTGTATGAGATCAGAATGCGAATGCATCTCACTAATAGAGAGGTGCTGACAGCGAATTTGTTTCGCTCTTTTTCCAAATTTTTTTAAAAAAAAGGCCGCCGCTGGTTTTAGCGTGGCTTTGCCGAGAGCCGGATTTCATCACCGATAGGTAAAAACGCAATGCCGTAGGCTTCGGCTAGCGTGTTGAGGACTTGGTCGGCTTGCTCGATCGTGAAAGAGGTCGTGATACGGATATCCGCTAAGGCTGGGTCGACGACCTTGAGGGTGTCGCTGCGATAGGCATTCAAATCACTAATGATGTCTGGAAGCCGGGCGTCATCATAGACCAGTCGGCCAACCATCCACCCCAAGGCTGCGCTGCTGTCGACGATCATGCGCTCTGATAGCGTTCCCGTAGATCCAGCACGGACCTGCATATTGGCGCTAAGCTCAATCGTGTCTTCCACTTCGGTGCTTGAGAGCTCATCTTTGAGGTCCGCGACGGACACCTTGCCGGATTGTACTGTGACCAGCACCCCGTCGGTGCTCTGTTTCACATCAAAGGCAGTGCCAAGCACGCTTATGGCGGTTTTGCCTGCAGTCACTACAAAGGGCCGCGTTTCATCAGGGGCCACGTCAAAAAAAGCGCGGCCGCGCCGCAGCATGATGCGCCGCGTATCTTTTGCCAGTGTGACTTCCAATGATGAATTGGGGCGTAGGGTGACCGTGCTGCCATCCGCAAGCATGATGCGATCAATGTACTGATGGCTTGCGCGGTAAACCTGCGTTTCGGGCCGATCTTGCATCAACTGCCAGGCGCTGGCGCCAGCAAACACGGCGAAAGCAGCAATGCCGGCGGCGACTTTTAGCCAAGAGCGGGAATGCTCTGCCTTTGGTGCAGCCTCCACATCCAAAATGCGATTCAGTTCTGCTAGCGCAGCGTCGCTGCCGCCGATGAGTGTCCAGGTGTCATAGACTTTCCCAAATGCGGCGGCGTGGTCTGGTGAGGCCTGGTACCATGCAGAAAACCTTGCCTTAATCCTGGGGTCAGATGCATTCTCGTTGAGTTCTAAGAGCCAGTCTTGCGCTGCCTCGATTGCTGCATTCGTCATGGCGACACCCCATCATCGCCTAAATCAGCGGCTTTCAAGAGCGCCGTCAGCGCTGCGTTAAGCTCGCGCGAGACAACAGCCCGGCTCCAGCCTGTCGCCTCGCTGATCATGGCATAGGGTTCCCCTTTGAGGCGGCTACGCACCACGATTTCCCGTTGCCGTGGCGGCAGTGCGGCAATAGCTGCATCAATGCGCGCCAATGCATCTCTCGCTCTTAAGAGGCGTTCTGGCGAGATTTCTTCCACGTCCTGGCCAAAAAAATTGGTCTGGCTTTCCAGATAGCTGCGCAGCGTGGCCTCCCGCTTGAGGCCTCGGCGCGCGAGATTGATGGCGACTTTGAACAAATAGGCCTTTGGATTTTCAATCTCTGCAGTGTTTTTAAGCTTCGCCATGGCGGAGAAAGCGGACTGCACGATGTCGTCTGGTTCTGGCGGCCCATCGCCAAACAGTCGACGCAAGGTTTGGCGAAGCTCGTCTTGATGCGCTTTAAACAGCCGCCCCAGCGGCATCACGCTGCGCCCGCTTTTTTGGCTCGGCGCTTCGGCCTCACGCGCCTCTGCTATCTCTTTTAGATTGGCCTCACTCATGCGTGCAGTCATACAGTCCTGATGCCGGAACGCACAGGCTTAATTGCTTGATTGCCCCGCGCGCTGAAGCAGCCTAGAAAGCCGCCCACATACTCAAAGTACAGAGGGCCTTATGTCTAATCTCACCTTGTTAAAAGACGCCGCGTATGTGAACGGCCAATGGGTTGCTGCATCAAGTGGGGCGACATTTGATGTGGCCAATCCCTCCACGGGCGATGTCATTAGCTCTGTCCCCAATATGGATGCGAGCGACACGGAGAGGGCTGTCAAAGCCGCACAAGCAGCTTTTGAAAGCTGGAAAAAAACCACCGGAAAGGCCCGCTCTATTTTGCTGCGCCGTTGGTATGAGCTGCTGATTGCCAATGCCGATGACTTGGCTAAAATCGTTACAACTGAGCAAGGTAAACCGCTTGCTGAGGCTAAGGGGGAAGTGGCCTATGGCGCGGCTTTCTTGGAGTGGTTTGCTGAAGAAGCCAAGCGCAGCTATGGCAAGACCATCCCGGGCCACTTGCCTGACGCACGGATCATGACAATTCGGCAACCCATTGGCGTGTCGGCGGCCATTACGCCGTGGAATTTCCCCATTGCCATGATCACACGCAAGGCTGCTGCGGCCCTTGCCGCAGGGTGCACCTTTATCGTCAAACCTGCCGAGCAAACCCCGCTTTCCGCCTTGGCGGTGGCGGCCCTGGCCGAAGAGGCCGGCATTCCGGCGGGCGTGTTTAACGTGATTACCGGCGAGCCCGCTGCCATTGGCGGTGTCCTCACCAGCAGCGATATCGTTCGTAAACTCAGCTTCACAGGCTCTACAGCAATCGGCCGTCTCCTCATGCGGCAATGCTCCGACACCGTGAAGAAACTCTCATTGGAGCTGGGCGGTAATGCGCCGTTCGTGGTGATGGACGATGCTAATATTGAAAAGGCGGCTGATGCTGCCATTCTCTGCAAATTTAGGAATTCGGGCCAAACCTGCGTCTGCGCCAACCGCATCTATGTGCAAGCGGGCGCTTATGATGCGTTTTTAGAGGCCTTTAGAGCGCGGACAGCAGCCTTGCAAGTTGGCGACGGCTTTGAAGCTGGCGCCCAAATCGGGCCTCTTATCGACACCGCTGCCGTTGAGAAAGTCAAAGAACATTTGGACGATGCCACGCACCATGGCGCAAAAATTGCGCTGGGTGGCAAGCCCAGCCAGCGCGGTGGTTTATTCTTTGAGCCAACAATTCTGTCCGGTGCAACGCAGGCGATGCAAATCGCTCATGAAGAAACCTTTGGCCCCGTTGCTCCGCTCATTCGCTTTGACACTGAAGAGGAGGCCATCACGCTGGCCAACAGCACTGAATTTGGCCTAGCCGCCTATGTCTTCACCGAAAATTTGGGCCGGATGTATCGGCTGAGCGAAGGCATCGAAGCGGGGATGATTGGGGTCAATACCGGCATTATCTCCACCGAGGTCGCCCCCTTTGGCGGCATCAAGCAATCCGGCCTCGGCCGAGAAGGCGGCTATTCCGGCATTGATGAGTATTTGGAGACCAAATACATGTGCGTCGATATCAGCTAGCGGCAGGATCCAAGCTATTGCATGTCCATGGCTGCCTTGAGTTTTTCCAAGGCATTTGCATTTGGGTCATCAAGGCATGTGTCGAGGAACGCCCCCACGGAGGCTGTCAGCTTCTCAGGATAGATAACCGTGTCGCCCATTTGACCGACAATGTAGCCGTGCATAAACGCAATTCCGACATCGCGGTCTAACCCGGACATAAGCAGCATGTCCCGGCACAGCGCGGCGCTTATGTCTATTGTTTCCGATTGGCTATCTGCGTCATTCGCAGTGTCTTGCGCGCGCACCGGCGATGCTGCGGTAAGCGCTGCCGCTGCCAAAATGGAAATGCCAATCGTTTTAAGACCTGTCATATCGAACCCTCACGGCTTATGTTTGGCATCTGGTGCTCAAATGCGCACGCTGATGACGTGTATGAAGTGTTGCATGCAACGCAGAGATGCGTAGCATGGTCCTACCACGTCGGTAAGTGAAAAAATGCGTGCAAGTTTTGATGGGCCAAACGCTCGGTGTCAGAATTGCAAGGGGATCCTCATTGAAGTTTTTTTTGCGGAAATGGTTTGGGCGCTTGCGCTACACCTTTACCTGGGTCTTCGCGCTCTTGCTTTTTGGGACGCCGATTGAGATTGGCAGCCTTGACGTTTCAACGGCGCTTAGACGGATCGACGTAAGACCAGCGCATGCTCATGCTGCGCCACCACCACCGCCCCGCGCTGCGGCAGGACCAAAGCGCCCGCGCGCGGCGCCCCGAGGCCGCATTTACAAGCCTCACCGCACAAAGCGACCTGTCTACAAAGCCTATCGTGCTAAACGGCCTAAGGTTCTGCCATATCCACCACCGCCTCCACCGCCCCCTCCCGTAGTAGCGCCGGCCTATCCTGATTACGGTTATGTGCGAAACGGCACGCGGGCCCAATGTCTGTCATGGGCGCTGAAGTGTGAAGATGGTTTGTCTCGCTCTTGCCGCGATTTTGGCAATGGCTGCAACAGAAGCTTTTCACGAACGAGCTGCCGCCAAGCCTTTTATGATTGTGAAAGAGGATTTGGCGCGGCGTGCCGCGATTTTCGGACGCTTTGCCTGGACTAGGTGGGGCAAACCATTTTTAGTCTTGGGCCTAAAACGGCTTCACCGCGGCAAAGAAGGCCGTCGCAGCAATGCCAATCCAATATAGGTACGCGACCGATCGGCCGAGTGTGATGGATTTCTCAAGCTGGGTTTCGATCGCTGGATTGGGGCCTTCCGCGATGATGGCGAATTTCGCCTGCCATTCGTGCATGATGAGACGTAGGATGACGCCAATGATGAGCATTGACCCATAGGTCGTTATTTTCGCTGCATACCAGCGGTCGCCGTCACCGCCTTCAAACGGTCCATAGCCCAAAAGCGAGGATATGCCAGTGCCGATGAGAAGCGGGATGAGCAGATAGCGCGTCCAATCCTCTATTCTGTAAAGCGTCTTGGCGATTGGTTTCTCGCGATTGAAAAATGCCAAATAGGTCAGGGTGAGCCAGGCAAAATAGAGCGCCCACATGGTGCCGAGCCACGGCCATCCCAGCGGCTGCAAGCCCCATAGATAGCCCATGTGTAGGCCCAGCGGCAGCAGCGTGATGATCCCAGTGCGCGCTAAGATATCGATGCGGAAGGCCGTATCCATATGGCGCATCCGCTCCTCATAAGGCAGGCGATGGTCAACCACTTTATAGGACGTTTGAAACACGCCCCACTCGCCGCCAAGCCAATACACCATGGCGATGATGTGCAACCATCGCAGGATCTCAAGTTCGTATGGCATCCGTTGGTTCCCCCACCAGTCTTTAGTCGATGTGTGTTAAGACTGACGCCAAGCGAGGATGCCTTCCATGATGTGGATCAAGCGGCGTCTCAGGTCGGGATTGCCGTGGTATGGCGTTCCCAAAAGTCACAAAAGTCACACCTAGTTTATAAAGGGGCAGTCACACATTTTCAAAGAGCGGGCGGCGCATTTGCGCCATAGCTGACAACTATAGCGGAGACAGGCTCTGTAGGACAGACTCTGATCGCAGCAGG
>CAKZYD010000348.1 GCA_937884085.1 uncultured Sphingomonadales bacterium
TCCTGGATTTTCTGGATTCTCTTGATATTCGCCTTGCAGCTTGATGGTGAGCCGATCATTGGGCGTCAAAAGTAGCTTGGTTCTAAGCGCCAGCGTCTCATCAAGCACTTGGTCAGCGCCGACAGCGTTTCTAATCCAACCATCGTTAGAGTTGGCAAGCACAGCAACACGAAACGCGCCGATATCACCCAAGGGGACATTGAGAGCACCTTCGCCGCGAACCTGATTGAATTCGCCGACTGTTAAATCAACATAGCCGCCAAGCTCTTCCTCCGGGTCTTTGGTGATATAATGCAAAAGTCCGCCTGTAGCGTTACGCCCGAATAGGGTGCCTTGTGGGCCCTTCAACACCTCAACACGTTCAAGATCAAAAACATTGGCAATGTTGGAGCCGTTGGAGGGGCGATAGACATCATCAGAGAAAACGATGTTGGCGGATTCCAGATGCGGCGCAAAGTCATTCTGGGCAACCCCGCGAATTGCGATCAAACCCGCGAGCGGCGCTCCACCGGCTTGGATCAAGGATAATCCTGGCGTCTGGTTGGTAATCTCATCGGTTGTGAAGACGTTAAGGGTTTTCAGCCGGTCTCCACTGAAAGCTGTGACCGACACACCAATGTCTTGAAGGCTGGTTTCGCGGCGGGTGGCAGTGACAACAATCTCTTCTAGGCCACTGTCCTGGGCAGCGGCTGTTGAAACCATGCTAGTTAAAAAGCTTGAACCAATAAGCGCAGCTTTGACTGCAGGCTTGAAAGCAGAGTGTTTCCCAAATGCCATTTGCGATCTCCCCAATTTATTTTGCTTTGGTAAAGGGGTGCGAATTTTTCGCTTCGGGCTCAATAGTGGTTTCCCACTAGTGCAAAGGCCGCAAGGTGCAGATACGGTCGTGCGGGAAACGAGAGAATAGAGGGATTTTCTGAGAAATGACGGATCAACCCGATCAAACAGCCTTCGTAAAAGAAACGCCGATGGTCCATTCAGCCTTTCGGAAGGTGGAGGAGATAGACTGGGCCGATTGGGTCATGCCGGGCACAAAGTTTAAGCTGCTGAATATTGATGCCAAGAGCGGCGGCTTCTCAATGATGCTGCAGGTGAGCCCAGGCAACGTTGCCCCAATTCACGGTCATCTTGGCTCAGTTGAAGGCATCATCACCAAGGGTGGGTTTGGCTATGGCGCGGATCGCGGACGACCCGGCGATTATGTCTATGAGGCAGGCGGCATCAATCACCGACCAGATACAGACTATGACGGTATGGAGATGTTTGCCGTGGCGCACGCTCCATTGGTCGGTTTCGCAGATGATGGGGGAATTGAGGGCATCGTTGATGCCAAATTGATGTACACGCTAGCGCGCGATGCTGGCCAAGCAGATCATATCACACCGCCCGACCATTGGTCTGACATCTAAGCGAGAGGGCAGATGCATCGGCATCGCCATAGATCAATTCGGTATCTGGTTCGTCTTCCACATGAGCGCCAGTTCGATGCGTCCGCCTATGGCGAGTGCCTGATAAATAGCCGCCAAATGATTCACGACGGTGTTTTCGCTGATACCAAGCAACTGCGCGACTTGCCAGTTGCGGCAGCCGCTTGCTACCAATTCAGCAACTTGCATTTGGCGCGGGGTTAAAGCTGAAAACACGCAGGTATCCGAGGGGTGTGCACGTGTTATCGTCACAACAAACTGCTTTGCGCCGTCGTCAATAGCCAAGGCAGATAGATCGCGCCCCGCCAAGCTTCCCACGGATACGCTTTGTGCGCCTAGCCCGTCAGCGAGAAGCCGTTCGCGCAGCGCGGTTAGCTTAGCTTTCAGCGTCGCCCGTTGCGATGCAGGCAGGCCATATATAAAGTCCTTTGCAGCAGCATCGCCGCACAGGACAGTTGTTTCCAAATCCACCAGTACTTGGGCCGCATCGGCGTCTCTGTCTAAGACCGAACGCGCCACGGACGAGACATGGTGCTCAACATCCGAAGCAGCCAGCCCGCGCACGATTTGGCGAAAGAGAGGGGCGAAATTAACGGCAGCTTCCCGCTCACTGCGGCTAAAGTCAGGCCGACCTGGCGCTCGGTGTAACGCAAAGAGCATGGAGTCATTGCCGCACGCACCGATATTCAAGCTCATCATCAGCATATGGCTAACATTTGCGCGTTCAGACAAAAACCGTTCAAAGCGCCGCGCTTGGTTTTGAGCGGAGGCATGCAACACATCAGAATATTGCCAAACACTTTGTGACTTGAGTGCAACGGACCGCCAATAGGGCATGCAGGGATCATGCGGAGAGACTTTTTGCAAATAATGGCGCACGACATCGCCGGTTTGATTGACGGTCGCAATGGGGCGCAAGCAATGCGCCGGGCCATCCATTCTTTGACGAAACGCGACCAGGCTTTCCGCCTTAAAGGCGTCTGCGAGCGGTCTTAGAGCATCTTCGCGCAAGTCCGCAAGGCACTCTAAGGCTGCAAGTTTGTACAGCGTTTCGCTTACGCCGACCTCAGAGATCGGAGCACTCATGTCAAACCCTCCCCAAGGCCTGAAAACCGTTATATTACATCATAAGCGTTGATTGACCGACTGGTCAATAAACCTCCAGCTGTGCGAAATTAATAGTGCAGTTCCACTATGGCCCGCCAAATACCTGTCTGGCACGGTATTTCTTCAACAAACCCAGGTCAGTCGTGAGGGTCAAGATGGCAGCAAGAACAGAGTCAAAACTATCAGCGCATAAATCGAAAATGATCGATGTAAGCGCGCTTGATTGGGCGCCCTTCGCTTTGCCTGGGTCATTCTTCAAACCGCTACACTTGGACGATGCAAGCGGCAGGGCCACTTTTCTTTTGAAAATTCCAGCCGGTGAAGCAGCTGACGCGCATAAACACTTGGCAAGCGTCGAAGCCTATGTGGTGCAAGGCAGCTTCTCTTATCCTGGCGAGGGATCCGTCAAACAGGGCGACTATGTTTGGGAACCAGGCGGCGTTATCCATCAGCCTCAGTCGGACCCAGATGAAGACCTGATCCTCTTTGTGGTATCCTATGGACCGGTTCAGGGTGTTGAGCCAGACGGAAGCCCAGGCGGCGTGATCGATAATGACCTGATCTACGCGTTCGCAAAAGAGGCAGGCATGCACCATCATTTGCGGTGATACGCCTACTCATCTCATAAAAAGTCTTTGCAGGACTATTGCAAAGGCAGACTTTTTTATCTTTTCGAAAGTGGTGGAACGTCGCGAGAGGCGACCTGCTCCCTATCATATCCCCACGCAGCGCAACCAGACACAGGGGGGGTGATCCGACATGCTCAAAGCAGGTTGGATATGGTCTGGCCTTGACTGAGAAAATATGTCAATTAACCCCACATCTGCGAGCCACGCAGTACACTCCCAAAAAAACGCTTTCAACAACATGTTTCGCTCTACCTCAATCACCTATATCTTAGGCACTATACTGGCTGCGCTCGTGGTGCCTGCCTTTGCCCAAAATGACAGCGGAGCCGTCTCCCGGTTGACTGAAGTGATTGCAGTGACCGCGCGCAAAAAAGCCGACGCTGAAAACCTCCAAAATGTACCGGTATCTATGGTGGCATATAACAGCGACACGCTGGACACGCTCAAAGTGCGGACACTGCAAGATTTGACCTTTGCGGCCCCCAATATCGCGCTGGAAGATATTGGCACCAGTCCGGGCATTGCCAATTTCTCCATCCGCGGGCTTGGCGTAAACTCCTCTATACCCTCTATCGATCCGACCGTCGGTGTTTTCGTGGACGGCGTTTATATGGGGGTGAACAATGGCGTGGTCTTTGACGTGTTTGACCTGGATAGCGTCGAAGTGCTGCGCGGGCCGCAGGGTCTGCTCTTTGGCCGCAATACAACAGGCGGGGCGGTGCTGGTAAACACGGCCAATCCCACCGATGAATTGTCCATCAAGGCCCGCGCCTCCGTAGACGGCCCTGTCGATGACGGCCGAGGCGGCAACAATTACATCATCCAAGGCGCCATCTCCGGCCCGATTGTTGCTGATACGCTCAATGCAAAGATCGCAGCCTATTACCGCGACGACACTGGCTATTTCCGTAATCAATTTGATGGCAGCAAGCAGGGTGTATCGGAAACGGTGATCGTGCGCGGAGCACTTGCTTTCTTACCCAGTAAAACCGTTCGAATGCTGGCCAAGGTGGAATATTTCGATAGCGACGGGGATGGCGCCGTCGCGCAAAACCGAGGCCTCTTTCCGCGAAACAGTTTCCAGCTTTCGCTCGATAATGACGGCTTTTATCGCACAGACTACCTGCTGGCGTCGCTGCGCACGGATATTGATGTGGGTTTCGGCGATGGGAGCATCACAAACATCTTTGGGTACCGCGATTTTAGCACGCGCACGGATAATGATATCGATGCACTGCCAGACTCGATTTTCAATTCCAAAACGGGCCTTGAGCAGGACCAAATCTCCAATGAACTGCGGTACAATGGCCGCTTTAAGGCCTTCGACGTCACCGGGGGATTTTTCTTCTTCAATCAAGACGTCGCCTATGATGAAGACCGCGGCTTTCCTGTGGCTGTGCAGTTTGGTGGCGGCATGCAGGACCACACCGTTATTGGCCTATTTGCCCAGACCGATTGGGATGTGACTGACAGTCTTATTGTCTCCTTCGGGCTGCGCTGGTCCTATGAGGAAAAGGACGCTGCGATCACCTATGTGCGCAGCCGTCAAGCGTGTTCAGTTATTGGTGGCACCTGTCCATTCACCGGCATAAATCCTGCCATTCCAAGCGAGAATAACGGCTTTGAGGATCAGGATAGCTGGTCAAACTTTACGCCGCGGGTTGCAGCGCAATATCGATTTACGGACGGCCAAGTCTATGCCAGTTGGACCCGCGGCTTCCGCTCAGGTGGATACAACTTCCGTATCACCACCCCTGGCGCGTTTGAGACGCTGGCAGCCCAACGCGGGCAATTTGCCTTTGATGAAGAGCGTGTAGACGCGTTTGAAATCGGCGCAAAATATCAACTTCCCGATAGCAAAGGGACGCTCAACGCAGCCTTCTTTTACACCGACATTGCCAATATGCAGCGAGAGGTAAATGAATCGGCTGGGGAAGATATCGGCATTGTTCAAACCATTTTGAATACCGCTGACGCCCGCATTTTGGGATTGGAAGTTGAGGGGCAATATGCCGTCACAGACAGCTTACTCATTAGCGCCAACATTGGCTGGATCGACGCTCAATACACTGAGATTTTATCCGACATTTCGGGCGATGGTATCATTGACGGGGCGGATGAAGCACTTGCTATCCCGCGTGTGCCAGAGGTGACTTTTGGACTTGGCGCGGTCCATGACCTTGACTTAAGCGGAGCTGGGTCAATCGTCACGCGTGTGAACTTTCAATATCGCGACCAGCTTGCCTATACGGACAACAATCTCGGCTGGGTGCAGTCGGCAAACATGTTGGATTTCAACATAGCCTATAATACGTTGGTTGAGGGACTGACGCTCTCAATCTACGGGCGCAACATGCTTGATGAAGTACAGGTAGGTGGAGACACTCAAACGCCATTTGGCGGACCGCTTAGCAACGGTATGCAAACACCATTCGACGCGTTCCCAGCGGCAGGAACATTTTCGCCCCTCAACCGAGGTCGGACACTAGGTTTGGAGCTCGGCTACGTTTATTAATGCGCCTAGCGTCTGCCGGGTGCTGTCCTGTGTGGACAGCCCACGGATAGCAAGCTCAGCTTTGCGATTTTTATTATGGTGGACGCAACGCCCGCCTAATCCGCCCGTTTCTCTCGTCCCCTTGCTTCAAAATAAACGCCTTCTGAGCATCAGAAAATTTGGTTGCGTTCATCGCTTCCGCTCCTCTCACAGCCATAAAAACAAACGCGCGAAACTCTAAAGCAAAACGATCCAGTTTTCAGAGGGCAGAGCACTAAAGAAAACAAGACACCGATACACGTCATCACCGCAAACTGGATGATTTCAGTACATGTTTTGAAAAAGCCAGAGGGGGTCTTTTGGACCGGAAAGGCTAGAGCAGTCTCAGAATAAGCGGAGACTGGTTATTCGGTTCGAAAGTGCGACCGTGAAAGACTCTAGAAACGACCCTGGCACTATTCAAGCAACTATTCCTTTTACGAGCGCCTTAGATGTTGAAAGACTGCTCAGCTTGGCTATTCCGCGGACAGCATAAAACCATCATCAAGCAGCGCATCTAGACGGGGATAAACGCGGCGTGCATTTCCTTCAAAAATGGCGTGGCGCTGGTCTTCAGTAAGCGGGAGCGCATCAATATAGCGCGTTGTATCATCAAAATAGTGGCCTGTTTCCGGATCAACCCCGCGCACAGCGCCAACCATCTCAGAACCGAACAAGATATTCTTAGTATCGATCACCGCGTTGAGGAGATTTATCCCAGGCTGATGATACACACAGGTGTCGAAAAACACGTTATTCATGAGATGGCCATCCAGGCTAGGTTGCTTGAGCATATCTGCTAGACCGCGATAGCGCCCCCAATGGTAAGGTACAGCGCCGCCGCCATGGGGAATAATGAACCGCAGATTTGGGAAATCCTTGAACAGATCGCCCTCAATGAGTTGCATGAAAGCCATGGTATCTGCCGCGATGTAATAGCTGCCTGTGGCATGCATCGCCGGATTGCAGCTGCCAGAAACATGGATCATTGCTGGCACATCGAGCGCGCACATCACCTCATAAAGCGGATACCAATATCGGTCTGTCAAAGGCGGGTGGCGAAAGTGCCCGCCGCCCGGATCAGGATTGAGGTTACATCCGACGAAGCCAAGCTTTAAAACGCAGCGCTGCAGCTCATCAATGCTTGCATCGAGATCCGCATTCGGGGACTGCGGCAGCATGCACACGCCAGCAAATGTATGAGGAAATAGATCAACGACACGGGCGATGAGGTTGTTGCAGTGCTCCGACCAAAGCTTGCTAACATTTTGATCTGCGATGTGGTGCGCCATACGAGAAGCCCGCGGCGAAAAAATCGTCAGATCTGCACCGCGTTCTTTAATCAATTTGAGCTGATTGCGCTCAATTGTTTCAATGATCGCGGAGTCTGGAATATCAGGATACGGCGGTGGGGCCGCACCATCTTCAAACGCTTTCAGCTGAGCGCTGCGCCAAGCATCATGCGCTTCGGGGGCTGTGGTATAGTGACCATGGCAATCAATAATCATCGTCATACATACCGCCCAGCATTATCTAGGATCGCCTTAATTTTCTCGGACATAGATACGGGCACATCGCCTAGACCAAGCGCACCAAGGGCTCGTTGTCGTGCGATTGTTCCTTCAGTCATCAGCGGCGCCACGGAGAGCGCCTTCAAGGTCTTTGCCACTTCCTCCATCTCTGCCGCACGGCGCACACCATGAACCAACATCCGGTCTAGGCGGTAGTCAGCTTGATCTTTCCATTCTGGAGCTAAAGACGTGAGGACGTGATCCAAAACTCCTGCTCTATGCCCTGCAAGCACAGCTTCAGCTGTCAAAGCCTCCATACCTTTCACAATGACCGAGCGTATCATTTTGATTGCAGCTGCTTGGCCAATCTCGGTGCCAACAACACGCACATTGGTAAACCCAAGGCTTTCAAGTACGGTCTGGCCCCATTCAGCAGTTTGGCCGCTCACCAAAAGTGGGACACCCATCTTAGCTGGATTCACTGGCGCCATGATGGCAACGTCCAAACACTGCGCACCGGCCGCAAACATCGCGTCCGCAGCCTCGTGTTTGGTCATAGGCGCAACACTATTCATTTCCAGATACAGTGCATTATGCCGGATGTTTGAGGCTGTCTGGGTAGCTGCATTAAGCGCCTGATCGGCTGTCACGAGGCTTAAAACCACATCGGCATGTTCCGTGGCATTTGCATTTGATCGGCAATGGGTGACGCGACATGCATGCATTCGCTTTTTGAGTTCGGACGCTGGAATTCCGCTGTCAAAAGCAGCTGTGCGATCGGCAAAGAGACCGCTTGCTGCGAACGTGGCGCCAGCTTCACCGAAACCGAGCATGGCGACCTTCAAGCGTTTGGGCTGTTTCATTGCCACAGCTTGAAACACCACGGCGCGGCTATCCAATAGAAAGGCTGCGCCGTCTATAAATCTGATTTAATTATCACGCTTGCTGGCGCAAAATCTGTGTGAATTCCGTTTGTAAAGGCGTTGGCTGCCATGCTGTCCGACTGGTTAGCCCTATACATCTTTGCATCCTGCCTGGAATATTCAGGAGTTTGGACAATGTCTTGCCCGCCACATCCATCGCTACTTGGTCAGGAGACAAGACGGTTAAGCAGTCGCTCTTTTGCAAGACTTGACGGATCATTGTGGCAGAGCCGCATTCCATGGGCACGGGCGGCAAGTCCAATCCTTCAGCTTTGAACGTTGCTTCCCACTGCTTGCGCAGCGGCGTTGATGGGCTAGGCATTATCCAAGGGTAATCGCAGAAGTCCTTCAGTCCCGGCTCCCTACCCAAATGCGCCAGTGGATGATCAATCCGCGCAAAGACAGCCGGTTGATCATAAAGGAGAATGTCTTGGGTCACATCTTTATTGAAGTCGTCTTCACGCACCGCGCCAACCATCATATCAAGGCTGCCATCGCGCAGTGGTTCGATGAGCTCCGCATAGGATCCCTCGACGACCTTTATAACCACATGCGGATAGCGCTTATAAAAGGCGATCATGGCATGTGGTAGCAGACGGGCTCGGCACAGCGGCATGGCGCCAATTGTAATCTTTCCCGTCTCATGTCCAGCGAGAGTGTCAAGCTCTTCCAGCGCGGCACGCAGTTCGCGTAAAGCCAAACGAAATCGACGCGCATAATACCGCCCATCCGATGTCAGCTTTATCCCGCGCCCATGTCTCTCAACCAGGGGCTTGCCCAAAACCGCAGTAAGATCTCGCACGCTCCGATGCAAGGAGGGTTGAGACAAGCCCGTTTCCCGTGCGCTGCTCACATAGCTTCCGTATTGTGCGAGAGCCGTGAGCGCTTTGACCTGGACCATTTTAATAGCGCTATCTTGGATAAAGCCGTAGGCCGCTTGGAAACGCGGAAGAATACACACAGCAGCGTCATTCGGAACTATTCGACCCGGCATACGATCAAAAAGTTTATACGCAACCTGAGCTTCAATTTTGGCGATCGCATGCGTAACGGCTGGCTGGGTCAAATGCACCAAATCCGCCGCTTTACTGACACTCTTACCCTCAACAACCGCGCAAAATGCACGCAAGTGACGGAGATTAAAGTCTGTAGGCGTCATATCGCAGAGTTAGCAAAATATTATGCGGTGGTCATGGAAAGAATTTGTCACCGTCCAGCGACATGACCAGTATCACCCCATCGGATTTCGACAGCAAAGAGTGTCCTAAGATGAGCGGTTTGGTCGTCACAGATATCCCACGCGCCTCTGGTGATGTCATTGAGCAGCTCGCACAATGCGGGGTTGCTACTGTGCACGAAGCGCAAGGGCGCAGCGGCTTAATGGCGCCCTTCATGCGGCCTATTTATGCAGGCGCATGCATCGCAGGCAGCGCGGTGACGATCTCCGCACCGCCCGGCGATAACTGGATGCTCCATGTCGCGATAGAGCAAATTCCGCCCGGCGACATCCTCGT
>CAKZYD010000349.1 GCA_937884085.1 uncultured Sphingomonadales bacterium
GCGAAGCCAAGCAAGGCAAGGATTGTAAAGCGCCGCAGACTGCGCTGCTTGCGCGCCAAATCCGTTTCTCCTTCAGTCTTCGCGTCCAGACCTTTGAGGAAGAAGGGAAACAGGAGGTCGTTCGTCACCATCACGCTGAGTGCGACCGAACTGACGATGACCATCCCAGTTGCAGCCGCAAAGCCGCCAAGAAAGGTCAGAATGGCAAGGGTTGTTTGGCCCGCTTCCATAGGGAGCATCAACACAAACAGATCAGGAGCCACGCCAGTCGGTAAGTTGTGCAGCCCAGCAAAGGTGATGGGAATAACCACCGCAGCGGTTAGCACCATATAGCCCACAAACACCCAGCGGGCCCCTACCAGGTGTTTCGGATCAGTCGCCTCTACAACCAGCACATGAAATTGGCGCGGCAGACAGACGATGGCCGCCATCGAGAGCAGTGTTAGAGACACAAACCGCAAATCGAGCTGTTCGGTGGAGAAAACGCCTTGATCCGGTAGCGCATTTGCCACTGCAACAGCGTCGATGTTGGCTGCGCCGCCTGCAAATAAGAGCCATAAGGACAAAGCGCCGATAAGGAGCAAAACGGCCAGCTTGAAGGCGGATTCAACGACAATGGCGCGAACCATGCCTGCGTTCGGCCGCGTGACATCAGGATGCCGAGTCCCGAACGCCATCGCAAAAATAGCGAGAATGATGGCGATCACGAGGACCAAATCATTTTGTCTTGAAGCGCTTTCCAAACCGCCGGTCAAAACCGCATAGGTTGACGCGATAGACTTCAGCTGCAACGCGATATAAGGCAACGCGCCAAGAACCGCGATCAGTGTGATATTGGCACCCAACCGCTGCGACTTGCCATAGCGCGAGGAAATAAAGTCAGAGATAGACGTCACATGGTGCCGTTTACCAACCTCAAGCAGGCGCTTTAAGAACCCACCACCAAAGGCAAAAACCAGGGCTGGGCCTAGATAGATGGGGAGATAGTCCCACCCCCCGGTCGCGGCGGTTCCGACCGCACCATAATAGGTCCAACTTGTACAAAAAACGGCCAAGGAGAGGCCGAAGATCCAAGCGCGCCCAGAGCGGCCTTGGCCTTGCTTTTCCGTCCAATGGGCCACCCAGAACAGCGCGCCGACATAGAGCGCGGTCACTGCAATGACAGCCGATGGCAGCATAGAAACGGTCCCCCAAAGCGCCTCAAGTGGTTTAGTTCGTCTCTAAGAGGCCATATAACAGTATATGACTAATCGTTTTTTGGGAAGACGCGGTTTTGAATCCGCGTCGGTGACTAGGCGACCGCTGTAAAGCTGAGATGCAGTTCTTTAAGAGCCCGCAACACAAATCCAGGGAGGTGCGTGAAGTCATTGCGCCCGTTGGTGAGGCGCAGATTGGCTAGGTTTGGCAGCATCATTTCATGACTGATGACCTGTTCAAGCCGCGATAGTGCCGCCCCTGGACAGGTGTGCGGCCCTTGGCTGAAGGCCATATGCTTCTTCAGGTTATTGCGGTCCAGATCTAGGGCGTGGGGGCAGGCAAAGCTATCGGGATCTCGATTGGCCGCGCCGTAGCGCAGATGCACCAACGCCCCTTTGGGAATGGTCACGCCATGTAATGTGACATCCTCGGTCGGAACGCGGTAGAGACCCTGCGTTGGGCTTTCGAGGCGCAGCACTTCTTCCACAAAGGCGGGAATACGGCTGCTATCGGCAATCAGGCTATCGTAAATCTCGCGTTCGCGAAGCATGATCCAAAGGCCTGAGCTCAGCGCGAAGGTCGTCGTCTCATTGCCGCCGATATAGAGGTGGTCGGCGATGTGGATAATCTCGTCATCTGACAAGGCCCGACCCTCTGAAAGCTTGGCCTGGGTCAATGTCGTTAAAATATCTTCCTGCGGCGCGCGCCGGCGCTGATCGATTTGGTCTTTGATATAATGCTGAAATTCCACGCCCAGCTCGGCAACCCGAATTTCATCTGCTTCCGACAGGTTGCCAGCAAAAGGATGTGCCCAAGCCTCCGACCAGATTTTCAGCTGCGGAATATCCTCAAGCGGGAAGCCAATCATCTTGGTAATAACGATGACCGGTAGCGGGACCGCGTATTCAGCGACGAATTCGCACGCGCCCTTTGGTGCTATTTTATCAAGCAGATTGGCACACGTCTCGCGGATGAAGGGCTCAATGGTCTTCAGGCCACGCCCGCGAAAGAATGGGTCTACAATAGAGCGGTATTGGCGCTGCACCGGCGGATCGAGCGATAAGGGATGCCAGCGCCGCCAGCCCTTTTCCAAATAAATGTCTTTGGCGGACTGATATTGGAACAAGACGGCCGCGCCATATTTCTCATGCTCGTTCGAATAAAGCTCAGGCTGGCGCAGGACCTCATACACATCGTCATATCGCGTGAGGACATAGATGTTGGTGCCAGGCATTTGAAAGACCGGCGCTTCGTTCATGAGCCGCTCATAGGCGGAGTACCAATTCTCCTGAACCTCAGGGTCGAACAAGTCGATATCAAGCGCTGACATGGGATTATCCTTAAAAAGGGCAGCTCTGACTGTTTGCCCGAATGTGCAAGGGTATACAGCTGCTGGTTTTGAGGAGAGTGACATGGCAACCTTCATTGTGCGCATTGGCCTTAAGAACGGCTGCGAAGCTGAATTTGAGCGCATTGTTGGCGAGATTTATGTAGCCACGCACCGCGATGAGCCTGGTTGTAGGCGCTATGAATACTACCGTTGCCAAACCCCAGGTCACTACTACTGCTTGCTCAGTTTTGATCGCTATGAAGACTTCCTCATTCACCAAACCAGTGACCACCACGAGAAAGACGCCAAGCGACTGGTTGAGATTATCGAGACGTTTGAAATGGAATGGCTCGATCCCATGATCACCGATGCACGTGTCACCGCAGATGGCTTTAAGCCAACGACGGCCTCCGGTCCGCCTGAAGATGCTGATGCGTTAACGCTGCACTATGCCAGCCAGTTCGAGGTGCAAGTGGCGACATGGTGGGCCGCGATGCGTCGTGCTGCTTAAAGACCCTCCTCCCCCGTTCTGGGGAGGATTGAGGAGGGGGTCAGCTTCGTCGATCCCCAAACCGCCGATCACAAACCGCTATGCTGAACTTGATTCAGCATCTCCTTGAATACGAGACACAGACTGCGGAAAGAGGTTCTGAATCAAGTTCAGAACTGCGGAAATGTTGGACCAAACCCCCACCCAAACCCTCCCCCAGAACGGGGGAGGGCTTAAACGGAAAAAGGCCCCAGACATCTTTCGATGCCTGAGGCCCATGACTTGGGGAAAGTGACCCAGGCTTAGTGCGCGTGAGCGCCGCCTGCACCGGCTGGGATACGGATATCCTCAACCATGGTTTGGACTTTCTCTGGTGGTGCTGCCGTGACGGCTTTGACGGCGTAGGCGACAGCGAAGTTAATCACCATGCCAATGGCGCCAATGCCTTCTGGCGAGATGCCGAAGAACCAGTCTTCAGACGACCCGCCGATGAACTTGAAGTAGACGTTATAGCCAATCGTGAAGGCCTGCCCGGAGAGCATGCCTGCGATTGCGCCTTCTTTGTTCATGGTTTTCGAGAAGATGCCCATTAAGATGACTGGGAACAAGCTGGATGCAGCGAGGCCAAAGGCCAAGGCAACCACTTGCGCCACAAACCCTGGAGGATTGATGCCGAAGTAGCCTGCGATCACGATGGCAACCACCGCAGCGCCGCGAGCAGCCATTAGCTCCTGACGATCAGAGATGTTTGGCATCAGCGTCTTCTTCATGAGGTCGTGACTGATGGACGTGGAGATCACCAAAAGGAGACCTGCCGCCGTTGAGAGCGCTGCCGCGACACCGCCAGCTGCTACCAGAGCAATCACCCAACCCGGCAAATTCGCAATCTCCGGATTGGCAAGCACCATAATGTCCCGGTCCACATAGACTTCATTGGCGGACGGCGTCGCCGCATTGGTGAGCAGCCGCTCCCCGCTGGCGCCTTCGCCTTCCTTGAAGCTGGGCTTGCCGTCAAACGGTGCACCAGAGCGATACTGGATTTTACCATCACTGTTCTTATCCATCCAGCCGATGAGACCAATGGACTCCCAGCTCTGCACCCAATCCGGTGTTGCAGCGGCTTCCTCGGTTTGACCCGCATAGGCCGTCTCATTCACAGTATCGACGAAGTTGAGCCGTGCGCAGGCCGCAACAGCTGGTGCCGTTGTATAGAGGATGGCAATGAACACCAGCGCCC
>CAKZYD010000350.1 GCA_937884085.1 uncultured Sphingomonadales bacterium
GTAGGGCGTGGATATCGATTTCCGCATTGGCCACCATAGTCTCGCCGGTATTTGCTTCGGCAATGACGCTGCCCATCGGATCTATAACGGCGGAGTTGCCATCCGTTGAATGCGCTGGAAAGCCTGAACCGTAAATGCCGGCGGAGTTAGCGGAGACGACATACGACATGTTCTCCATGCCCCGAGCACGGCGCGCGAGCTGCTTTGGCGTTTCTTTTGGGCTGCCAACTTCGCTGGAGGAGTGGCACAGGACTTCCGCGCCGCGTAGGACATGGCAGCGGCTGATTTCGGGATAGAGGATTTCTTCTGAAGCGACACAGGCGAGGCGGCCTATCGCCGTGTCAGCAACGGGGAACACCTCATCTGGGGTATAGATATCCAAGTACCGATCCCACACATCATGCGGCGTGGGGGCGAACATTGAATTGAGCCGCCTGTAGCGCAAAATAACATCGCCGGACGGGCCAATTATGAAACTGGTCTGGAAATATAGCTGAGGAAAGTGTGGATCGATCTCATAGACATTGCCAGAGAAATAGATGTCGAGCTCATGCGCCAACGCCCCCATGGCTTCATATTCGGGACCGTCCATCTCAAGTGCCGCCTTCTCCTTCCATGCAGCAATGCTCTCACCAGCGGGAAAACTGGTCAGGAAGTATTCGGGCAATACGATCAGTTTTAAGTCTGGCCCCACAAATAGTTTGGATTGCAGCAATTTGCCTTTCAAATCGGCAATCACTTTCAGCATGTGCGGGCCGGTCTCATCGCGGGACGACATGGCGTTGACCGCATGGCAGGGGGCCTGGTAGGCCATCGCGTAATAGCTTTCATGGGTGAGGGCGGTCATGGCTCTTTTCATCCGTTTTGGGCTTCATGTTGAGACAGATAAAAAGGCGGAAGCGAAATGTCTTTGAAAAAAGTCATCCTAAAAACCAAGCCAGAGGGCGTGCCGAGCGTTGAAACGTTTGAAGTGGTGCCCGACAGCCTATCTTCGTTGGACGATGGTATGGTTCATGTTAAAATTCAGTACTTGTCTCTAGACCCTTATATGCGTGGAAAAATTTCGGGCCGCCATCTAACGGAAGCCATCCATCCCGGGGATGATATGGATGGTGAAGTGGTCGCCGAGGTGCTGGAGAGCCGCGCGCCTGATTTTGCCCCAGGGGATACTGTCACCGGGATGCTTGGCTGGCGGGAAGAAGCGGTCATGCCTGCCGACGCTCTTAAAAATGTAGTGACCCATGGCTTGTCGCCCAGCCTCGCCCGCGGTGTGCTTGGGATGCCAGGACTGACGGCGTATGCGGGTACCGTGAACCTAGCAGAGCTCCGCCCAGGAATGACGGCCGTTGTTTCGTCCGCTGCTGGGCCAGTTGGAACGACCGTTGGTCAGATTGCCAGGGCAAAAGGCTGCCGGGTGGTCGGCATTGCGGGCAGTGATGAAAAATGCGCTTGGCTTAAAGAGGAAGCCGGTTTTGCTGATACGATCAATTACAAAACAGAAGACCTGCGCGCTGGCCTAGATCGTGCCTGCCCAGACAAAATCGATTATTATTTCGACAATGTGGGCGGCGACATGCTGCAGGCTGTCATGGAGCGCTTGGCGGTGGGTGCGCAAGTCGTTCTGTGCGGCCTGATGAGCCAGTATAACGACGGCGGCATGCCTCCTGGCCCAAATCCGGCCTTTACCATCATCGCCCGGGCAACCATCCGCGGGCTCGTCGTCTATGACCACGCTGCGTCCTCCGCTGATGCAGTGGCCATGGTTGCCGGTATGATTAAGGCGGGTGATTTTGCCGTGCAGGAAGATATCACCGACGGCATTGAAAACGCGTCCACTGCCTTCGTAAGGCTTATGAGTGGCCAGACATTTGGCAAAACGCTGGTAAAAATGATCTAGAACAAAAGCGAACAAAATGTTAGGTCTGTGATATGGAGCAAGCGCCGTCATCACCCCTAGAAGTCTTGCAGCGCGTTTTCGGTTATGACGCTTTTCGCGGCCATCAAGAGGCAGTGATAGACGCGCTGGTGCAGGGTAAAGATGCGGCGGTGATTATGCCGACGGGGGCAGGTAAGTCCCTGTGCTATCAAATCCCGGCGCTGTTGAGAGGCGGCACAGCGGTGGTCATTTCGCCGCTCATTGCATTGATGGCCGACCAAGTCTCAGCCGCCAAGGCCGTGGGCATGACAGCGGCGGCGCTCAATAGTGCGATGGACTTTCGTGCCCAGATTGAGGCTGAAGAAGCCTTTCGAGACGGCCGTCTTGACCTCCTCTTTGTGGCGCCTGAACGGTCGAGTTTGGATAGTTTTCACAGTCTCCTAAGCGCTGGCAAGGTGGCTTTGTTCGCCATTGATGAAGCGCATTGCGTCAGTGAGTGGGGCCATGATTTCCGGCCCGATTATCGGCGTCTTGGCGCGCTGTGTGATGCCTTTTGCGATGTGCCGCGCATTGCGCTAACGGCCACGGCGGATGCCCGTACGCGCGAGGATATCCTAGGCCAGCTGCGCATCGATGCGGGCCAGCTTTTCGTCTCCGGTTTTGACCGGCCCAATATTTATTATGACGCGCAGGTCACAACGGATGCCGATGCACAGCTTTTCGCCTTTTTGAAAGCCCAGCCAGAGGGCGCGGCGGGCATTGTCTATTGCCAGACCCGCGCAAAGGTAGAACAGATTGAGCAGAAGCTGGTGACACAAGGCTATAAAGCGCTGGGCTATCATGCCGGCTTTGAGCCAGCCGTCCGCGATCAACGCCAACGCCGGTTCCTCCAAGAAGACGGCATCATCATGGTTGCCACCGTCGCCTTCGGCATGGGGATTAACAAGCCGGATGTGCGGTTCGTGGTGCATGTCGGTTTGCCCAAGTCCATTGAAGCCTATTACCAAGAAACGGGTCGGGCAGGCCGGGATGGATTGCCAGCGCAGGCCTTCATGCTGTTCGGTGGTCAGGACGTGGCGCAGGCGCGCCGATTCATCGATCAATCCGAGGCGCCGGAAGCTGAAAAGGCGCTCAACCGGCAGCGGCTACAGACTTTGGTGGAGTATTGTGAAACCACCGACTGCCGCCGCACACCGCTTCTGACGTATTTTGGCGATACGGCCCCAGGCCGCTGCGGCAACTGCAACAACTGCTGCGATCCCCCTGAAATGGAGGACGTGACCGAGCCTATGCAGATGCTGTTGTCGGCGGTTTACCGAACTGGCCAGTCTTACGGCCTTCATTATGTGGTGGATGTCTTGCTTGGGGTGCCGCGCCAAAAGCTCAAGCAAGACCGTCATGCTGATTTGAAGGTCTATGGGCTTGGCAAGGAAAGAGCGAAAGGCGATTGGCTGGATTTGGGCCGCCTGGCGCAACTGAAGAGCTTTCTGGTTCCAAACGGGGAGGGCTTTGGTGGACTAGCGCTCGGGCCGGATGCAAAGGCAGTGCTGACGGGCACACAGACTGTGCTGCGATCCAAGAATAGAGTGAGCGCTGGAGCGAAGGTTAAACAGGCCTCCAAGTCCGCGCGCCGCGAGATTATCCTGGAGGCGGGAGATCAAGCCCTTTTTGAAGCGCTGCGATCATGGCGCTTCACGGAAGCGAAGGCGCAAAATGTCCCCGCTTACACAATCTTCCATGACAGTGTCTTGAAAGCGATTGCTGCAACCCGTCCCAGCTCACAAGATGAATTGCTGGGGATTAGCGGGGTGGGGCAGGCAAAGCTGGACCGGTACGGCGCCACCATTCTTTCTAAAGTCTCTGGTCTCTCGAAAGTCTCCGGATCCTAAGCTGCCGCTTTGATGAGTGGTTTTCAGGTCTGCAGGGTGCTTTTTTGCGAAGCCCCACAGATTGAGGAGACGGTGATGCGGCTTAAAGGCAAAAATGCAGTCGTTTTAGGAGCGGCAACGAAAGACAATATGGGCCAAGTGGTTGCCCGCGCATTTGCGAAAGAGGGGGCAAATGTCACCGTCGCTGGCCGTAAACAAGATGTGCTTGATGACTTGGCTGCGGAGCTTGGCGGCAAAGCATTTGTTGCCGACATTACCAAGAAAACCGACCTTGAAGCCTTGGCGCAGGCCGCCGGGCCGGCGCATATTGCCGTCAATTGCACTGGGAATGGCTTGCTTGCGCCGCTGCTGGATACCACCGAAGAGCAGCTGGATATGATTTCTAATCTGCAATTCAAAGGCGTCTACTATTTCTTACAAGTCTTTGCGGGCCACATGAAGGAGCACGGGGAGGGTGGGTCGATCATCCAAACCTCGTCGGCAACGACGGAGTGCGTTATCGACAATCACGCTGCCTATATTGCCACCAAGGCAGCGGGGGATAGCTTGGTGAAGTGCTTTGCCAATGAATTCGGGCAGTTTGGCATCAAAGTGAATTCGACCGTGCCAGGTCTAACCTCAACCCCCATGGCGGCTGCCGCTGTCGCCACGCCTGGCCTTGAAGAGGCGTTTCGCAAGGAATATCCGCTGGGCCGGATTGGCACGGCGGATGATATTGCCAATGCCTGTGTCTTTTTAGGCAGTGATGAGAGCTTTATTACGGGCCAGAAAATTCAAACCAATGGCGGTCTGACCCTGCGCCGTAATCCATCGGCGGCTGAGATCGGCGCCTCTATTGCTGCAGCAACGGGCGGCGCGTGAGCAGGCTCAACAGGCTCGATTTACGTAACAGGAATAAGGAACGCCACCGCCGTTGAAAGCGCACATACGACAAATAAAACGCGAAACATCATCGCTCTCCTTCGCAAATTTGTTGTTCTTCACACTCACGGTAAATATTGTGATCAGCGATCAAATTGAATTGGCGAAACCCGACATCATCTCATCCTTGACTTTGGCTCACCTGCGTTAGCTCTTGGGTGTGGGCATAGCGTATGAACAGTTACGGGCCAATGAAGGCACAATTTTGATTGTCGCGGATCATGCGTCGAACGTTATTCCAACGCATTTCAATGGCCTCGGTTTGCCACGAGATATTTTAGGCACGCACATCGCAATCGACATTGGAACGGCGGATCTCGCGCGGGCTTTGAGTCATAAGCTGAAGACCGAGGCGCTGCTATCAGCTGTGTCCCGGTTGGTCATTGATAAAAACCGCCGCTTGGATCAAGAGGGTTTGGTTCCGCATGTGTCAGATAATATCGAGATTTCCGGCAATCGTGGTTTAAGCGCGGCGGCCATCGCCGAACGGGTTGAGGCCTATTATACGCCCTATCATGGCGCTGTTGGGGCTGCGGTTGCCCAGCGCAAAGCGCCAGTCTTGATCAGCTTGCACAGCTTTACGCCGGAAATGGACGGCGTCTCGCGTCCTTGGGAGTGTGGGTTTTTGTATAACCGCGACACGCGCCTTGCATCGGCTGCAATTGCGCATTTTGCAGACCGAGGCCTGACCGTTGGGGACAATGAGCCCTATCCAGGGACGCACTACAACGCCAGCATGGACCGGCACGCCGAAGCCCATGGGCATCCATATCTCATGGTCGAAATCCGCAACGACCTTTTGCAATCGCAGGCCGATATCGATAGCTGGGCAACGCACATCGCCAACTTCTTAGATGTAAAAGGCATTGTTTAAGCGTTTGGGGTTTAAGGCGTTGAGGCCTTCGATTTCGCTCTATATAGGTACCGCCGAGAACGCCAGGGTGAGTATCACATGACGAAATTTGATAAAACCAAGTTGCCAAGCCGGCACGTATCGGTCGGTCCAGAACGGGCGCCGCACCGGTCTTATTATTATGCCATGGGGCTGACCGAAGAGCAGATTGCGCAGCCTTTTGTAGGCGTTGTCTCCGCCGGCAATGAAAGTGCGCCCTGCAACACCACGCTCGATGCGCAAGCCGATATTGCGCGCCAAGGCGTGTTTGAGGCCGGTGGCACGCCGCGCCGGTTTAACACCATTACCGTGACCGATGGCATCGCCATGGGCCACCAGGGCATGAAGGCCTCGCTGGTGAGCCGTGAAGTTATTGCTGATTCCATCGAGCTGTCTGTGCGCGGCCATTGCTATGATGCGCTGATTGGCTATGCCGGCTGCGATAAGTCTTTGCCAGGCATTATGATGGCAATGCTGCGGCTCAACATCCCGTCCATTTTTGTCTATGGCGGGTCCATCTTGCCGGGCCGCTATAAAAATGAAGACGTGACGGTCGTTGATGTGTTTGAGGCGGTTGGCCAGCATTCCGCAGGCAATTGCCCTGTTGCAGAACTCACAGCGCTGGAGAAGGTTGCGTGCCCAGGCCATGGCGCGTGCGGCGGCCAATTCACCGCCAACACGATGGCGTGTGTGGGAGAGGCAATTGGCTTGTCGTTGCCCAACTCAAATGGAGCGCCTGCGCCCTATCGCAGCCGCGAGGAAATAGCCCTCGGTGCGGGCCATAAGATTATGGATGTGCTCGCCGCCAATCTGCGCCCACGGGAGATTTGCACCCGCGAGGCCTTTGAAAATGCGGCCGTTGTGGTGGCTGCGACGGGTGGCTCGACCAATGCCGCGCTGCATTTGCCGGCTATGGCCAATGAAGCAGGGGTCGACTTTTCGCTGTTTGATGTGGCTGATACTTTTAAACGCACGCCCTACATCGCTGATTTGAAGCCTGGCGGACGCTATGTTGCAAAGGACTTGCACGAAGCCGGCGGGGTGATGATGGTGATGAAAACGCTTATGGATGGCGGCTTTATTCATGGAGAGTGCAAGACTGTCTCGGGCAAGACCATCGGCGAGAATATTGAAGAGGTCACCTGGCGGCCCGACCAAAAGGTGATCTACGACGTCAAAACACCCATTACACCAACGGGCGGTGTCGTCGGCTTAAAAGGGTCACTGGCGCCCGAAGGCG
>CAKZYD010000351.1 GCA_937884085.1 uncultured Sphingomonadales bacterium
CGCGTCAAACTGACAAAACTATACCCATCAATCTGAATGATTCAGAGGACTAGCGCGATTCGACACCGCTGCATGGCCTTCCGAATATAATTCCGAGTTTACCTTTTTTCGCGCGATTTAATCGGCCTCGTTGTCGATATTTTCAGCAAAGAAAATCAATCTATTGCAAGCCTTTCATTGCTCCTGCATAGTTTCGCTCTGCTTCAGCATTTAATTCTTCAAAGGAGGCCAGTGCATGCGCGCTATGGACCTGGAGCGCCGCTATTGCGCTCACAATTATGTGCCACTGGATGTGGAAGTTGCTCATGGTGAGGGCGCCTGGCTAACCGATAGCGACGGCCAGCGCTTCTTGGATATGATGAGCGCTTATTCTGCCGTCAGCCATGGCCATGGCCATCCGCGCATCAAACAAGCCTTGGTGGAGCAGTTGGACAGGGTCGCCGTGACTTCGCGAGCCTTTTACACAGACCAGCTGGGCCCTTTCTTAGAGAAACTATGCAGCGTCTCTGGCTTTGAAGCTGCCTTGCCCATGAATACCGGCGCCGAAGCGGTGGAAACCGCCATTAAAGCAGCCCGCCGCTGGGGCTATGCTTTCAAAGGTATTGCTGATGACCAAGCGGAAATTATTGTTGGCACCAACAACTTTCATGGCCGCACGACAACTATTGTCGGGTTTTCCACAGATGCTGAATATAAGCGGCAATTCGGGCCCTTTAGCGGCGGCTTTGTTGCCGCAACCTATGGCGACATTGCCGCCTTTGAGAAGGCTATTACCCCGAATACCTGCGCCATCTTGCTGGAGCCAATGCAGGGTGAAGCAGGCATTATTGCGCCGCCGGATGGGTTCTTAAGCCAGCTTCGCAAGCTTTGCGATGACAACAACGTGCTTCTGATTTTAGATGAAATTCAGTCTGGTCTGGGCCGGACTGGCAAAATGTTCGCCTTCCAGCATGAGGACATGCGCCCTGACGGCCTCATCCTCGGCAAGGCGCTTGGCGGCGGCGTGCTGCCTGTGTCTGCTTTCTTGGCCGATAAGGCTATCATGGATCTGTTTGGCCCAGGCAGCCATGGCTCCACCTTTGGCGGCAATCCGCTAGCCGCCGCCGTCGGTCTTGCCGCCTTGACTATTCTTGAGGAGGAAGATCTGGCGGGGCGCAGCGCGGCCTTAGGCGCTTTAATGAAAACCCGGCTGGAGCGCCTCAACTCTCCCCTTATCCGGCAAGTGCGCGGCAAAGGGCTGTGGCTTGGCGTAGAGTTTTGGCCTGAAAAAGCCGACGCCAAAGATGTCGTGATGCGCCTTAAAGAACGTGGCATCCTCGCCAAGGAGACCCATGCGACCACCATCCGCTTGGCGCCGCCGCTGGTAATTGAAAAAGCCGATTTGGAATGGG
>CAKZYD010000352.1 GCA_937884085.1 uncultured Sphingomonadales bacterium
GGTCGCTTCTGCCGACCGGCAGGCGCGCGCGCATTGAGCTTTTCGGCGGTGGCGTAGCAGGCTTTGCGCTTTATCCCCTCTTTCTCAGCATCGGCGTGACCCAAACCTCAGTTTCTCACGCCTCTCTCGTATTGGCAGCGGCACCTATCTTCACCGGGCTCATAAGTTTTGCGCTGACGCAAAACTGGCCCCGGCCGGCATGGTGGGGCGGTGCCGCGATATCAATGTCAGGGGTTGCTCTCCTCGTGTCGGCAACGGCGACAGATGCCGCTGCAACCAAAGCAACCGTATATGGCGACGGACTGGTCCTCCTTTCCGTGCTCTTTGCCAGTGTGGGTTACGTCTTTGGTGGCCGTTCATCCACGAAAATGGGTAAATGGCCAGCCACCTTCTGGATGCTGGTCACCGGAGCTCTCATTTTCACTCCC
This sequence comes from uncultured Sphingomonadales bacterium, assembly GCA_937884085.1. Lineage (GTDB taxonomy): Bacteria > Pseudomonadota > Alphaproteobacteria > Sphingomonadales > CAKZYD01 > CAKZYD01. The sequence goes on from CAKZYD010000352.1 coordinate 429, forward strand.
TTCTTACTGGGACCTGCAGCTTCCTTCGATTGGGCCGGCGCGAGCCTCGAAGCCGTTTCGGGTCTAGCTTTCCTTGTCATTGCTGTGACAATCGTAGGCTACGCTCTTTGGTTTTGGGCACTTGGAGCGGGTGACGCCGCCAAGATTGCTCCGTTACAATTTGGGCAACCGCTGGTCGGTGTCGGTCTTGCCGTCGCATTCTTTGGAGAAACGATCACAGCGATCATCCTCTTTTCAGGCGTCTTAATTGTGTTGGGCGTGGTCGCGTCCAGCAAAGCATGACAAGCGTTTAGGCTGTGTGAGGGAGCCTTAATGGAACTTTATCCCTCTGTACGCGCGTTGCGCAGCATTGGGTACTTCTTCGTTGCAACTGGTATATTTGGATTCAAGGCAGTTAACCTTTTCGTACCACGCTCAGGGCCGCTTTGCGGGATGAAGCGCCATTTCGCTGCGGCTGCGCCAATAGTGGCCTATATGATTACGTCCCACTTTCTTTTGACCGTGTCGCGACAAAAGTTACAATAAACGCAGCACTGGTAATAGTAAAAACGCCAAGATACCCAATCGGCCCAGGCACAGTAGAAAAAAGGACCAAATCAAAGCCTAACGCCCAAATGAGTCCAGTAAAATCAAACGGTGCGAGTGCGCTGACGGGTGCACGTGCAACAGCTTCGTTGGCAACGATGTGACCGATGCCACCTATCAGTCCCGCCAAGGCAAGCCATCCAAAAACAGTCCAACTTAATACAACCCAGCCAAAGGGCAAAGTCATGAGCCCAATTGTTGCGGCAACAACGGCAAAGTAAAATGCTATGCAGGATGAACTCTCCGTTAGGGCCATGGTTTTGGTGTGTACGCGGACAAACGCCATCGTAATGGCATAGGCCAGCCCTGCGGCCACCCCAATGATCGCGTTATCGCCGGGAGACTCGAACGCCTCCCACAGCAATAGAACTATGCCCAAGAAACCTAGTGAAATCGCAACAAGAACGGCTATTGTCAGCCTTTCTTTCAGCATTATGGCGGCCAACGGTAGCACGAGCACTGGCGCAAGATAGGCAAGCGCCTGCGCATTAGCAACGGGCAGGTAAGCAAGAGAAACAAACGACATTGCCATTGAAAACGCACCGAATACGCTTCGTGTGACGTGAAGGCGCGGATGCTTCGTCTTGAGACCTTTTGGAAACTCTCGAAGCCAAACCATATACAGGCAGATAGGAATGATCGCCACAGCGGACCGCCAAAACATGATCTGCCCTAGTGGCACGGTTTTGGCGACACCGTGCACAGCCGCTGACATTGCTGTCATCAGAAACGCGGCAAGGAGTCTAAGGCCAATACCCTCAAGAAATTGTTTGTGAGGCGACATGATCCAAATGTTCCAGAAGTGGGAAGCAACTACAACTTGAGTGCAACAAGTTAGGGCTTACCATTCAGGCTAAGAGCCGACATTCGTGGGTACCACAGCTTCGGTGCCTTTGGGCTCGACGCCGCCGCTGGCTGCAAATGTAATTGATGTACTCAATGCGAAAAAAACCGCCATTTCACTGCTGCTGCGCCTAGGTCTGCAACCCGAAAAAGGTGGCTGCCAAAAAGCCGCACTCGCGGGCGGCAAAACTTAGTCAGACGAGATTGTAGGTTTTGGCAAATGGGTCCCAGTTCTTGTCCATATGCCAATCATATTCACTCCAAGTCGCAACCTTTTTCGCTGTTTCAAGATCGTGCATCAACGCTATCGCTCCGAGGGCCATATCGATTCCGGCAGATACACCGGAGGAGGTTATGATTTTGC
>CAKZYD010000353.1 GCA_937884085.1 uncultured Sphingomonadales bacterium
CTCCGCGATTGCGGCGTGAATCTAGACAGGGCCGCGCCGGCGGGATAGCGCTCTGAGCCATGACCACGCTTCCACGAATAAGCGCCGCTTTTGCTTTGGCGCTTTCGCCGTTCCTCCTATCACCGCTCAGCGCGCAAAGCGCTTTTGAAGCCGCGCAAGGGCGAGGTCGCGAAGCCGTCACCGAGGCGAATAACCTTCCCACTTCGGCGTCTCTGGAAGCCGTGGCGACCGCCGCTTTCGAAGCGGACACCATTGCGTTCGACTTTGTCGAAGGCATCACCACCGAAGTCGGCCCGCGGCAGGCGGGCACCGAGGCCGAGGCGCGCGCTCGCGAATGGGCGATGGCTTGGCTGAAAGCGCGCGGCTTTGCCAACGTCGCGGCTGAACCGTTCGAGATGGAGACATGGGTTCCCGGCGACACGCACAAGGCGGAAGTGCTTGAACCCTTCCCACAGCCAATGGTGGTCCAGCCGCTGGGAAACAGCGCGTCGACAGGCCCCGAAGGCGTTGAGGCCGAAGTGCGCTTGTTTGAAAGCGTGGCCGCGCTTTCCGCGCTCGAAGCGGGCGAGCTCGAAGGCAAGATCGCCTACATCACCCACCAGATGCGCCCTTCAATGGATGGATCGCATTATGGATTTGCCGGGCCGGTGCGCTGGTTTGGCCCCAGTATCGCTGCAAGCAAGGGCGCGGTGGCGACCGTAATACGCTCGGTCGGGACCGATCGCAGCCGCAACCCGCACACCGGCGGCACGAGCTTTCCCCAACGCACAAGCCCCATCCCGGCGGGCGCGCTCTCGCTGGCGGACGCGGACAATCTGGAGCGCATGTTCAAACGCGCAGGGGATCGTCCTCTGCGAATGAAGTTGGTTCTGACCCCGCGGCTGCTCGGCACGACGCGGAGCGCCAATGTGGTCGGAGAGATCGTCGGGCAAGACCCCGATCTGCCGCCTGTTTTGCTCGCGTGTCACCTCGATAGCTGGTGGAACGCGCCGGGCGCTTTTGACGATGGCGCGGGATGCGGGATCATCACCGCCGCCGCTTTGCATGTCGCCAAGAGCGGTCAGCCTTTGCGCACGATCCGCGTGTTACAGGCCGGGTCTGAGGAAGTCGGCTTGTGGGGCTCCTAGGCCTACAGCGCTGCGAATAAGGATGAGCCCATAGCCGTAGGACTTGAAAGCGACTTTGGCGCGGACCGCATCTGGCGTTTCGAAAGCAACTTTCTGGAAAGCAACGCCGATCTGCACAAACGGCTTTCCGACGCGGTGGCGCGGTTTGGCGTGGCCAATTCGTCTATCGCGGCGAGCGGCGGGGCTGACATAAACATCGCGCGCGATCAAAAAACGGCGATCATCGATCTCCAGCAGGACGGTACGCGCTATTTCGATCTGCACCACACGCCCGACGACACTCTCGACAAGATAGACAAGGCGCAGTTGCGGCAGAACGTGGCGGTTTGGACCACCATTGCGGGGCTCTTGGCCAACGAACCCACGTCCATTCTCACCGGCGAAAGCGCCTCGCCTGCTCTCGCCAGCGCGGACAAGTGACCGCGAGGACGTTGGACGTTTTCAGCCTCTTTGGTCGTTAAGTGTGTGAAAAGGTTGGTCGGGGAGACAGGATTCGAACCTGCGACCCTCTGCTCCCAAAGCAGATGCGCTACCAGGCTGCGCTACTCCCCGAATACCGAACCGGCATGTCGCAAGCCGCAGGTCTAGGCAGAGATCGCTTTGAGTGCAACTGCAAAATGCCATTCCTCCGATCGGGCGGCACAGAAACCAGATTTGGCCTACTTAACTGCCGCTGTTAGACTGGGGCGCGGTGATTTTGCAGGGGAAATTGTCAAAATGACAATGAAAGAGTTGATCGCCAACGCTGAGCTCAAGCTGCGCTGCCCGTCCACCTGCAATTTCTAGAACTGCACTGGCAGGGCCGCGCGAGCGAATGGAGGTCAGGTCGCCTGGGATGGCATTTTCATGAATGTTCAGGATACGCCCACCAGCGTCGATAAACAGCATATCGAGCGCAATAAGGGTATTCTTCATCCACATGCCCAGTATGCGCGGCTCGTCGTGGACGAAAATCATGCCGGCATCGGGGTCTAGCTCTGCTCGGTTCATCAGACCGATGCGTTGCTCCTCCGGGTCATCGGCAAGCTCAACCGTGAAAAAAAACTGTTTGCCCTGACGCGTTCGCACCATGAGGGCTTGGGTTTCGAGGCGTTGCTGCTCGACCTGCGGTGTCTGCGACATGGCATGGCTTTGCCACCCACCCAGGATGATGCTGACAAAAAGCACGGCCGTTAGAGGCCCAAACCGGGCAGAGACGTCCCTATTCGGCGTCATCTTCAGCTGGCTTGATTTCCGCTACGAGTGGGCCTTTATCGCCCTCGGCAATGCGCACTAAGACTGGATCGCCTGGCTCAACGTTTAAGATATTGGCTTGGCGCAAGGTTTCCATATGGACGAAAATATCCTGTTCACCTGCCTCTTGGCTGACGAAACCATAGCCTCGGAGACGATTGAACCATTTTACCGTGGCGGACACGAATTCACCGCTTTCGCGGACCACAGGGCGCTGCTTGCGCTCAGCGCGTGTGAATTGATCCTCGAAATCCGGCGTGACCGCCGTGGATAGATCGAGATTAAGGATTTCGACCGCCTGTCGACCCTTTGCCCGTTCGGCAACAAGACACGTGATGGTTGCTCCTTCCGGAACCGTGCGTCGATCGATTTTTTTCAACACTGAAAAGTGTAAAAGGACATCGCCACCGCCATCATCTGGCGATAGAAACCCGTACCCCTTAACTGCATCGAACCATTTCACTGGCCCAGTGAGTTGTAAGGTCTCTTCGACGCCCGATTCTCCAGCATCGGACTGTGGACCATTCATAAAAACCCCTACGCGTGTACTGAACTGAAGCGCCCTTTCAAACTACATAAGCGCTGAAATAAGGCAATGGTCTTTAAACGTTTTTGCAACACTCCTGATACATACACTCTAAAAAGTGCCAAAATGACACATTTTTTCAGGAGTTGGACTTAATTCCCGTCAAATTGGTATCAGGACTAGTGACCGCCGCCATGGCCATCCCCTGCTTCGCTGGTGGTACCAGGCGCGCCTTGATGGTGCTCAATCAAATGAGCCTCATAAAGCATATCCGTCGCCGGCATGAGCAAGAACCGTACGGCCAGCAGCGCTGTTACCGACATGGTGATCGTATATGGCAAGGCCATGGTGACCATCTTGATGTAAGATAATCGAATGAGCGGCGCTAAAGCCGATGTTAAGAGGAATAGAAAAGCTGCTTGGCCATTAGGTGTTGCAACCGATGGTATGTTCGTCCCCGTATTGATCGCGACCGCCATGAGATCAAAGGTGTCCCGGTCAATGCGCCCATCGATCCAGGCCTGCTGGGCTTCGGTGATATAGACCGTCGCCACGAACACGTTGTCGCTGATGGCTGACAAAACGCCGTTGGCAATAAAAAAGCTAATGATTTGGGTAATGCCCTGCTGGGTCAGAACGAATTCGATGACCGGCTTGAAAAGGCCTTGTTCATTGATCATTCCAACAATGCTGAAGAACACAACCAGAAGCGCCGTAAATGGCAAACCTTCTTCAAAGGCGTGTCCAATCTGGTTTTCGGAGATCACCCCGGTGAAGGCACTTGCCAAGACAATCACCGACAAACCGATAATGCCGACTTCCGCCAGGTGAAGCGAGCGCCCGATGATCAGCCAGACGGACGCCAAGCCTTGCACTATGAGGGACGCCTTATCTTGCGGTGTTCTTTTCTCAGCTTCATAAGTATCGTAATCGCGTAAAATCTGCATCACGTCAGGCGGAAGTTTGGCGCCGTAGCCAAACCATCCAGTCGCTTCGAGCAGCACACACGTCAACAGCCCAACAACAAAGACGGGCACCGTAACAGGCGCCATACGCAATACAAATTCTACGAAAAACCAGTCTGCTTTTTCGCCAATCATGAGATTCTGAGGTTCGCCGACGATGGTCATAGCGCCGCCCAAAGCTGTTCCAACAGCGGCATGCATTAAGAGAGAGCGTAGGAAGGCCCTGAACTGCTCTAAGGTGTCGCGGCGATGCTGCTGTAGTTGATTATCGTCCATATAATCGTGCGCATCCGTAAACAGCTTGCCGGACGCCACCTTGTGATAGACCCCATAAAAGCCGACGGCGACCGAGATGATGACGGCTGTAACGGTCAGCGCGTCCAAAAATGCAGACAAAAACGCAGCGGAAAAGGAGAATATAAGCGACAATAACGCTTTAGATTCTACGGTTGTGATCAACTTGGTGAAGATGAACAACAACATGCCGCGTAGAAAATAAATACCAGCGACCATGAAAACCAACAGCAAGATAACAGCCAACCCGCCTTCGATTTCGTGCAGAATGGTGGTCGGCGTAACCAGGCCTAAAAAAGTTGCCTCAATGGCGATGAGACCGCCCGGCTGCAGCGGATAGCATTTTAGCGCCATAGCCAAGGTGAAGATGAACTCCAAAACAACGAGCCACCCGACCACATATCCATTGAAGACCAGCAATAAGAGCGGATTGAGAACAAGAAAGCCCAGGATGGTCATCTTGTACCAGTTGGGCGCAGACCCTAAGAAGTTCCGCGCATAGGGATTTGACGTCAAAAATCCACTCTCCTTAGGATGTTGCCTGGATTATCCGTTTGTCCGCTGAGATTGGCCCAGTCTTGGACCCCGCTTCATTGCTTTTAGGTGCGAGTGACGCAGGAAATCAAGCATGCGCTGCCACACCGGGGCATTTCTTTCTGATTATTTGTTGCCTATATCTATGTCCAAACCGCGATTTTCAGTCAGGGAGAGCTGATTACCCATGGAAATGTCAGGCGAACAACAGATTGCAGCGCCCAAACAAACAGTGTGGGACGCGCTCAACGACCCAGACACCTTGAAAGCGTGCATTACCGGATGCCAAACCCTGGAGAAAACCACCGAGACCCATCTTGAGGCTAGCGTAAAGGCAGCAGTCGGGCCGGTAAAAGCCACCTTCAAGGGCGAAGTTGATCTTGAAAACATCGACCCGCCGAACAGCTACACGTTATCCGGCCAAGGAAAAGGCGGCGCAGCAGGCTTTGCAAAGGGAAGCGCCGATGTTGCGCTTGAAGAAAACGCAGATGGCACACTTCTGCGCTACACCGTGAAAGCCAATGTGGGTGGTCAATTGGCGCGCATCGGCAGCCGGTTAATCGATGGCGCTGCGAAAAAATATGCCGATGAGTTCTTCACCGCCTTCAAAGCGACAGTCGAAGCAGCGGAAGAGCCGGTCGCTGAAAAAGCGCAAAGCGCTGTGGATGTAGAAGCAGTGGAAACTGCTGAAGAGGCAGTTGCAGAAACGGTAGAAACCGCTCAAGAACCAACCGAACCAGTGGTAGCGCCAGAGGCGGCGCCGGAACCTGCCGCTCCACCTACACCGGAGCCAGCATCGGAAACGCAAATCACACCAACAGAGGAACCTGACACGTCCAATGGCGTCCCAGCTTTTGTATGGGGCGGCGCACTGGCCGTTGCAGTGATACTTGCCATCGTGTTTTTGCTCTAGGCCGTATCTTCATAAATGGAAACGCCCGGCATGCAAACCAATCAGAACACTTCGCCCGGCAGCCCGTTAGACCAAGCGCAAGCCTGGCTGGAAAGCGGTCATCACGTGGCCCTTGCCACAGTGGTTAAGACATGGGGGTCAGCCCCTAGGCCGGCAGGGAGCATGCTCGTCATCCGGGGCGATGGTTTGTTTGAAGGGTCAGTATCTGGCGGATGTGTGGAAGGCGCGGTGATCACAGAGGCCCTAGATATGATTGGTAAGCCAGGCGCCAAAACCCTTTCATTTGGCGTGACCAATGATGAAGCCTGGGAAGTGGGGCTAGCCTGCGGCGGTCAAATCGACATTCTCTTGGAGACGATCGCGCCAATAGCAGGCTCATCAAAGCCGCAGCAACAGACTCCATGACACCTGATCTCTTGGCGGACCTTAACCGCGCACGCAAAGACGGGCGCGCCATATGCCTGGTCTCCAGCCCGCAATACGGTGCTGAGCAGCTAGTGTACCATGATACTCTACAGGATGCACCGGAGGCACTGCAGGCTGCTGCGAATGCCGCTTTTCAAAGCGACAAGCAACAAAGCATCACGCTTGACGATGTGCCTCTTTACCTCACCCCATTCAATCCGCCGATCGAGGTGATCATTGTTGGGGCAGTCCATATCGCTCAGGCGTTGCTGCCGCTGCTGGATGCGTTAGATTTCAAAGCAACACTTGTGGATCCTCGCGGGGCATTCGCGCGGCAGGAACGGGTTGCCGCCGCTGACGTACTGATAGAGTGGCCGGATGAAGCGTTTGAGAAACTGACCATTGGTCACCGAACAGCGGTCGTCGCCTTGACGCATGACCCGAAGCTTGATGATCCGGCACTTTCGTCAGCCTTACAGGGGAACCCGTTTTATATCGGCGCTCTGGGATCAAAGCGCACCCATGCCAAGCGCATTGAGCGTCTTCAAGCCGCCGGTTTCTCAACAGAGTCAATTGCCCGGATATCGGCCCCAATCGGGCTTGATATCGGTGCCTCAGGCGCAGCGGAAATTGCCCTCTCCATCGCAGCGGATTTAGTGAAAACGCTGCGCACCCCTGCCCTGTGAAATTCGGCTTTCACCCGGTCAGCCAAAGCGCTGGTATGATGCTGGGCCATAGTCTTGGCGTTGGGAAAAAGCGCCTACGCAAGGGTCATTGGCTAACCGAGGAAGACGTTCAGTCCCTAACCTCGGCAGGTATAGACAGCGTTTTCGCCGGAACAGCTGAGCCAGACGACATCCCTGAAAATACTGCCGCTGAACAGCTTGCGCAGGCAATTGCTGGCCAAGAGCTAGCCTGCGAAATGCCACATACGGGACGGTGCAACCTGATTGCGCTGACCGATGGCCTGTTCTGCTATGATCGCGGCCAAGCCATTGCCCTGAACGCCATCGACCCAAGGATCACGGCGGCATTACTCCCTCCATACAGTACGGTCCGCCGCGGGGATCTGGTGGCAACCATAAAAATCATCCCCTTTGCTGTACCGAGTGCTCTGATTGACCGCAGCTGTGAGCTGGCAAGGACACCGCAGCTTTGTCAAGTTGCGCCCTTCTTGAAGAGCCAGGCCGATTTTTTGGAGACCAGGCTTCCAGCGGTGAAGCCGCTGCCGGAGAAGGTCATCACTTTCACAACGGCCAGAGCAGAACGCGTGCACCTCAACATTCAGTCTTTAGAGCATTGCGATCATGCCCCAGAAGAGGTGTCTGCCTGGATCAAAGATGTGGCAAGCAGCCGCGCAGATAATGCTGTGCTCCTAATATTCGGCGCGTCGGCAACCGTTGATGAGGCTGATGTGATCCCAGCGGCCATCCGGCTGGCTGGTGGCACGGTTGACCGCGTTGGCATGGCGGCTGACCCTGGCAATCTGCTTGTCTATGGCCGGCTTGGGACCAAGCACATTATTGGACTTCCGGGATGTGCGAAATCACCGGCCCTCAATGGTTTCGACTGGGTGCTTGAACGCTGCGCTGCAGGACTGACGATCACGCCGCACGACTGGGCAGAAATGAGCGTGGGCGGTCTTCTTAAAGAAATTGAAGCGCGGCCACAGCTGCGCCAGCCAGTGCCCACACTCCCGCCATGATATGCGCGATCATTCTCGCCGGAGGCCTGAGTAGGCGGATGGGGCAAGACAACAAGTTGACCCAGGATGTCGCCGGCAAGCCGTTGCTGGACTGGGCGATTTCAGCGGCCACGCACTGCAAAGCACAGACAACCATCGTCGTCTATGGCAACTGGCGACCACCGACAGACGATAGGATCACACTGGTGCATGCGCCCGATGCTCAGAATGGCCAGTCGCAGTCCCTGGCGGCGGGCCTGATACATGCAGATGAAATCGGCGCGCATGCTGCCATCGTTCTGCTGGGCGATATGCCGCTCATTCGCGCACGCGATGTTGATACCATCCTTGATGCAGCGACATCACAGCCAGACGCCATCATGAGGCCGTCCTATGACGGCACGCCCGGACACCCTGTCTATTGGCCAAAATGGACTTTTCCGAACCTTATTGCGCTGCACGGAGACGAAGGCGCCAAGCCATTTCTGAAGGCACATAGGCAAGACGTGCAGGTGCTTGACTGGGCAGACGACACCGTCACCTTCGATGTTGACACACCATCCGCACTCGACGAAGCAAGACGGCGCCTAGCCCTCCTCAAGCCATAGGTCGAGGTCCTCATGGGTTTCGAGCTTCAAGAACGCCTGCGCCAACCCAAGCGCGTGTCCAGAGCGGGCCAACGCGGCCAATTCTTTATCGCGCCACTTTCGCGGATCAAGGGGGGCACGGTCTATTTCTCTAGGACCACGAAAAATGCCGAGCCGCCTACGCCGTGCCAGATCTGCCAACGCTGTCCGCTCCCGGCCTGCGTCTATGGCGCCGAAGACATCATCAATCGCGTCAGGGCTGACACCGCGGGCCAATAAGTCTCGACGGATAAAACCGAGGGCCTTGCCGCGCGCTAAAAGCGTTCGCGTTCGCATCTCGGCATAGCGGGCATCATCAACCAAGCCCAAATCCCGGCATTTCCGAACGGTTTGCTCAACCAAGTTGGTGCTGGTCTCTTCAACTTTACCGTCAGACCAGCGCCGCACCTTTCGCACTAAAACTTCGTTCAGGCGGTGTTCTGTGCTTTCGAACCGGCCCAGATAATAAGTTGCAGCATTCATAAGTCGCTTTTCAGTGACTGGTTTGACCGGTTTTTTCCTTGCCTTGACCTCTTTGCGCATTAAGCCCACCTGCAAAGCACATCTTCAACGGCACTTTAAAGGGCCACAGCCTCCCATGTCACGCGCAGCGGTGTTTGATTACAGTCTTGTCGCCATCCTCACTCTGCTGTGGGGGTCGGCCTTTGTGTTGATTGAAATCGCGCTTCCCGCGTTCTCGCCTGCTATGATCGCCCTCCTGCGCATTGCCATGGCCGCAGCCTTCATGATTGCCTTCAGCGTCTATAAAGGCATCGGGCTGCCCAGAACGCGCGCACATTGGGCAAAGTGCACATCGCTTGGCCTTTTTGGCTTTGCCCTGCCCTTTACCTTGGTGTCCTACGGCCAAGAGTTCGTGAACTCTGCGACGGCTGCTATTTTGATGGCATTTTCACCCATCGCGACGCTCGTGCTGGCCCACTTTCTAACAGCAGATGAAAAAATGACCCAACGGCGCCTGGCTGCAGTGTGCTTGGGGTTTCTCGGTATCATCATTCTGTTCGGCGGGGCGCTTAACGTTCAAACCATGGGTATTGGGGGCCTGGCACTGCTGGGCGCTGCCTTCAGCTACGCCGTGGCCGGCCTCGTCATGAAATCCATGTATCAATTCTCCGACATCCAATCCTCCACCGGGTCACTGATGATGGCAGCGCTTTGGAGCGTTCCGGCCTTGGGGCTGCGGGGAGATTTTGCCAAGCTGCCATACATCTTCCAAGCAGACACCAGCGCCTTGCTCTCCATTGCGGCGATGGCCATTGGACCAACGGGTCTTGCGACCATCTTAGTGCTTATTATTGTCCGGCGCCGCGGCGCGACTTTTTCTGCAACGTCCAACTATGGCGTACCCGTGGTGGGCGTTTTATTGGGCGCAGCCCTGTTGGGAGACCCCTTAAGGTGGAACATTTTGGTCACACTTTTGTTGATTTTGACAGCTATTTGGCTGGCGCGGCCTGCCGCCGAAAACATGCCAGCAGAGACTGTAAGTGCTGAATAACCGTCAATAATCAGGGCAGAAAACCGGACGCCTTCAACTACTTGCGCGTATTAAAACATACCAAATATGTTGCACAGTGATAAAAGCGTGGCTAATCAAGCGCTACTCAGCAGAGGGAACTGCCTGTTTTTTGCCATTTTTGTACCGTTCTCAGCGAGAGTTGAAAGCAATAGAAGACTTTAAAAGGAACGCTTTCTTACAAGCCAAAAAGAGAAGCAAATAGCAGCCAACAACTTGTCTTTTGTTGGTGCGAAATAATTCAAGGTTTGAGGATATGGCAGGCGGTCAGGGCCTGCTTTAGAAGCGGGAACAAAACGAACCTATGCTAACACCGACCCCGACACTCGATGCGTCATTACCGCGTCAGTTTTCTACGTTCGATACGCTGCCGGAAGCGCTAGATTATGCAGCAAAGGGCACGCGCGGCATCAACGTTTATGATGCCAAAGGAAATCTCATTGAGGCAGTCAGCTATGCTGAATTGCGCGACCGCGCCGTTGCCATTGCATACCAGCTCCAGGCACTGGGGCTTAATGCCGGCGATACGGTTGCGCTTATCGCAGAGACAAGCTCGGATTTCGTCGCTGCCTTCATGGGCGCACAATATTTGGCAGTTTTGCCAGTTCCACTGCCGCTGCCGACCTCTTTTGGTGGGCGCGATGGCTATGTAGACCAACTGCGCAGACAAATGAAAAGCTGCGGCGCGCGCGCGGCAATCGGTCCAGATGGGATGCTGGACCTGCTAAGTGACGCAGCCAGGAGTATGAATTTAGCGTTTTGCGGCACCCCTGCCCAGATGGAACAGGTCGATGCCAAACCGGTACAACTACCCAAACTTCACACGCAGCAAGTGGCCTACTTGCAGTATTCCTCCGGCAGCACTCGTTTTCCACACGGCGTGATGGTGACACATCGTGCGGTGATGTCCAATTGCCATGGCCAAGGATATCATGGCGTCCAGCTTGGCGAGACAGACCGCAGTGTCGCTTGTCCGCCCTTCTACCATGACAATGGCCTGGTCGGTATGCTGCTGACCTGCATGACATGCCAAACATCCGTCGACTTCATAGCAACCGAGAGTTTTGCCCGGCGGCCAATGCAATGGCTTCGGTTGATTAGCGAAAATGAAAACACGTCAGTGAGCTACTCGCCAACCTTCGGATTTGATATCTGCGCCCGCCGCGCCAATACCAGCATGTTAGAAGACTTAGACTTAAGTCGCTGGCGGGTGGCCGGGAACGGCGGCGACATGATCCGCCCCGACGTGATGCAAGCCTTCACAGATCGGTTCCGTCCTGTTGGCTTCGATCCTAGCGCGTTTATGCCAAGCTACGGTCTGGCCGAATGCGTCTTGGCCGTCAGCTTCATGCCCAAGGGAAAGGGCATTATGTGCGACATGGTCGAGGAGGACACTTTGACGGGTGACCCAATCTCCCATCGCGGCCAAGCGGCCAAAGCCAGAGGAATGAACGGGCGGCGCAACGGCTATACGAATCAAGTGCCGCGCTATCGCGCTGTCGTCAATTGCGGTGTCCCGTTACCAGACTTAGAGGTCGAAATACGCACCACGGATGACGTCGTCCTGTCAGAAAAAGAGATTGGACGCATCGTCGTCCGCGGACCAGCGGTCATGCGCGGCTACTTCAATGATGAGGAAAGCACCCGGGCTGTGTTGTCCGAGGACGGATGGCTTGATACCGGCGACATGGGCTACATGATGGATGGCTGCCTCTATGTAGTAGGCCGTGTGAAAGATATGATTATCGTGAATGGCCGCAACCATTGGCCACAAGACATCGAATGGGCGGTAGAGCAGCTGCCAGGGCTGCGCAGTGGGGATATTGCAGCAATCTCCATTACCAATGAGCGCGGCGAAGAAATACCAGCTGTTTTGGTGCAATGCCGTCCGTCGGACCCAGAAAGCCAAGAGCAGCTGCGCGCGCAAGTGCGCAACAAAGTTCAGTCGGAAACGGGCATCGCTGTGCAAGTTGAGCTGGTGCCACCAAGGACACTGCCGCGCACGTCATCGGGCAAACTCAGCCGGTCAAAAGCACGCGACCGGTTTATTTCAGGCGGCATCATCCCCCTAGCTGCGGCAAGCTGACTCGCCCAAAACGAGACGGTTTTCCCTTTCCATAGGGCCACATCAACGCTATTTGACCGTGCGGGCACGCGAAATGCCCTTATATTCAGTCGCCCCATGAGAAGGCTGCGCCGGCATGACCCAAACCCAAGCAGATGTTTGTAATGTCCTTTACGGCATCATCGGTCCTTTCAACACGAAGGGCATTGGCTTAAAGCCGGAGACCACATTTGCAGGGGATTTGGAGCTGGATTCTTTGACGGTTATGGATTTGGTCGCTGCGATTGAAGATGAGTTCGACATCATTTTACCGCTGAACATGCTTCCAGATTTGGAAACCATCGATCAAGTCGCAGCAGCGGTCGTCTCGATACAGCAGAAATAGGCACTTTCATGGCTGATCTCTTTGACAAGTTTGATGGCATTATTGCCGAGCGCAATGCCCTTTTAAAAAGCGGCGCGCTTGACCCCTTTAAGGTCACCATGGATCAGGTGCTCTCTGAAACAGAAGCCATGATTGACGGTCGCCACACGATCTTGGTGGGCACCTATAATTATATGGGCATGACCTTCCACCCAGACGTCATGGACGCCGCAGAAGAGGCCCTACGCGCGTCCGGCACGGGCACGACAGGCAGCCGCGTCTTAAACGGCACCTATTCGTCTCACGTGGCTGTCGAAGAAGCGCTGAAAGAGTTTTATGGCGCCGAGCATGCCATCGTGTTTTCCACCGGCTATCTGGCAAATCTTGGGCTCTGCTCCACGCTGACAGGCAAGGGCGATTACATCATCATCGATGCCGATAGCCACGCTAGCATCTATGACGGCTGCGCCATGGGCAATGCAGACATTGTCCGGTTTAAACACAACAGCCCGGAAGATTTGGAAAAGCGCCTGCGCCGCTTGCCGCCAGAAGCTGGTAAACTCGTCGTCCTAGAAGGCGTTTATTCCATGCTCGGCGATGTGGCACCGCTTAAGGAACTCGTCGCGGTAGCCAAGAGCTTTGATGCCATGGTGCTGGTCGATGAGGCCCATTCCATGGGTTTTATTGGGCCAAGCGGGCGCGGCGTGACAGAAGCCGAAGGCTTAGAAGACCAAGTTGACTTCATCATTGGCACCTTCTCAAAGAGTGTTGGCACCGTCGGCGGCTTTGCCGTGTCCAATCATCCCAAATTTGAAGTCCTGCGACTGGTGTGCCGGCCTTATATGTTCACAGCATCGTTGCCGCCCTCAGTGGTCGCTTCAGCTGAAAAGTCCATTCGCTTGCTTATGCATGCAGACAATCGGCGTGCGCATCTGTGGGAAAACTCAAAAGCTCTGCACTATGGCCTTCGGTCGCAAGGGTTTGGATTGGCAACACCAGAAGCCGAGAGCGCCATTATCGCCGTTATCCTGCCAGACCAGGAGACGACAGTGCGAATGTGGAATGCCCTGCTGCTCAGGGGTATTTACGTGAATATGGCGCGCCCGCCAGCAACACCGGCGGGTATTTTCCTCTTGAGGTTATCGCTATGTGCGAGCCACACCGCCGAACAAGTCGATACGATACTCGAGGCATTCGCCGCTGCAGCCAATGATATCGGGCTTGCCTTGCCGCTTCCTGAAGCAGCTGAATAGGCGTCTATTCAACACGCGCCAAATCCAAAAGCGGCAAAGGCGCCGTCGGCGTTATATTGACACTTGCCTCCAGCGCCAGCTCCAATCCATCCAACGTGAAGGGGCCGGGCAGCCGCACGGACAGCGCACCCGCGCTTCCTGAATGGACGCCGTAATAGGTTGTCGCGCGATCTGTTTGTCCACCCATTGCCCTTAGGGCCGCCATCCTAGCTTTGCGGCTTTTCTCAATCGCCATATAGCGAATAGGCCTCTCCAAGGAGGCTTTTGGATGTGACAACAAAGACAGCGGAAGAACGCTGATGAGCGCGCCAAACAGATAAGTTGAAACGCTCCCGCCCCTATCTGGCGCAATGCGGGCCAAATCATTGGGGCCGGGCTGGCCGTCATTGGCCTTGGAGGCACCCGATAAGAGATGGAGCTTCATCAAAGCGCTGGATTGGCCAAGCGCTTCATACCCCGCGCCAAGACCTTTGGCATAGGCGCCCGATGCGAAAACCAGT
>CAKZYD010000354.1 GCA_937884085.1 uncultured Sphingomonadales bacterium
GAGTATGTGAAAGCCCATGGCGGGATGAAGGACCGCCCTGAAGGCCGCATGATTTCGCTCATCGGTGATGCAGAGATGGACGAGGGCAATATTTATGAAGCCCTGCTGGAAGGCTGGAAGAACGGTCTGCGCAATTGCTGGTGGATTGTGGATTATAATCGCCAGTCGCTGGACGCGGTCATCCGCGAAGGCCTATGGCAGAAATTTGAAGACATGTTCCGCTCTTTTGGCTGGAAAGTCATCGTCCTTCGCCACGGCAAGTTACAAGAAGAGGCCTTTGCAGAGCCGGGCGGGGAAAAGCTTCGCGACTGGATTACTGCTTGCCCTAACCAACTTTATTCCGCCCTCACCTTCCAAGGCGGCAAGGAATGGCGCGAGCGCTTGATGAATGATCTGGGCGACCAAGGCCCCGTCTCCGACCTTATCAACAAACGCTCGGATGAAGAGCTAGAGCGCCTGATGTGCAACTTGGGCGGCCACGACCTGCCGTCGCTGCTGGATGCCTTTGAAGAGGCAAGCCAATCCGACGTGCCAACCCTGTTCGTCTGCTACACCATTAAAGGCATGGGCCTGCCGCTTGCTGGCCATAAGGACAACCATGCCGGCTTGATGACGCCCAAACAGATGGATGAATGGAAGGCCCAAATGGGCGTGCGCCCCGGCGAAGAGTGGACGCCTTGGGAAGGCGCACGCCTCCCAGCCGATACGCTGCAAAAAGCCGTCGACACAGCGCCCTTCTTTTCCCAAGGCCGGCGGCGCCTCACGGCCCCGACGGTCGACGTGCCTGCAGCCCTGGACTGGCCCGATGGCCGGGGCAAGCCAGTGTCCACGCAAATGGGCTTTGGCCAAATCCTCAATGAACTTGCGCGCGCTGACAGTGCCTTGGCCGAGCGGATTGTGACCACAGCGCCGGATGTGACCGTCTCAACCAATCTCGGCCCCTGGGTGAACCGGCGCGGCCTGTTTGCCAAAGAGGCCATGGCCGACACCTTCAAGGCTGAGCGCATTCCCTCTACGTACACCTGGACCTTTTCCCCGGAAGGCCAACACATCGAACTCGGGATTGCCGAATCCAACCTGTTTCTGCTGCTCTCTGCCCTAGGCTTGTCGCATTCGCTCAATGGCGAGCGTTTGCTCCCCATCGGCACCGTCTATGATCCCTTCATCTACCGCGGCGCTGACCAACTTAACTACGCCTGCTATCAAGATGCCCGCTTCATGCTGGTGGCCACACCCTCAGGCGTGACGCTTGCCCCGGAAGGCGGCGCCCACCAATCCATCGGCACGCCGCTGGTCGGCATGGCGCAAGACGGCCTGGCCAGCTTTGAGCCCGCTTTCGTGGACGAGCTTGCCACCATCATGCGCTTCGGCTTCGATTACATGCAGCGTGAAGGCGAGAGCGGAAACGACCTGCTTGATGACGCAGCCGGCGGCTCCCTCTATCTGCGCCTGTCCACCCGTCCTCTTGAGCAACCGACGCGTGCGCTGGATGCTGAGACGCAAGCAGACATGCTGGAAGGCGCTTATTGGCTGCGCAAACCTGGCCCGAATTGCGATGTGGTCGTTGCTTATACCGGCGCCGTCGCCCCAGAAGCCATCGAAGCGGTTGGCCTGATGGGCGAAGACCGCCGCGACGTAGGCCTCCTCGCCATCACCTCCGCTGATCGCCTCCACAAAGCCTGGAACGAAGCGCAGCGCCGCCGGGCCGAAGGCGCCGAATATGCCACCAGCCACATCGAGCATCTGCTTGAGGGTCTGCCCCGCCATTGCGGCCTCGTGACTGTGCTAGACGGCCACCCGGCCACCCTAGGCTGGCTTGGCAGCGTCCATGGCCACCGGGTGCGGGCGCGTGGCGTTGAAAAATTCGGCCAAACCGGCCAAGTCCAAGACCTGTACCGCATCAACGACATCGACACCCAAGGTATCTTAAAAGCTGCGCAAGCATTGGTGCGTGGACGGCCTTTGCGGCAGCTGCGCGCTGTTTAAAGACCCCACTCCTATCAGGGCCTAGCCCCTTAGCTTAGGCAGTTTTGTTTAAGGCCAAGCCTCGGCACATGTCTTCTCATCACAATATGGGAGAAGACCATGGGCCGCGTTCAAGACAAAGTCGTGCTGTTAACAGGCGGAGCCATGGGGCTTGGCAAAGCCGCCGCTGCCCTTCTGAAGAAGGAAGGCGCGACCGTCGTCATCACCGACTATAATGTCGAGGCAGGACAGGCGACTGCCGAAGAGTTGGGCCTTGAGTTTTTAGAGCAAGATGTAACGGACGCAGCGCGCTGGAAAGCCATCATCAGTACCGTTGAAGATGCGCATGGGCGCCTAGACGTCCTCGTCAATAACGCCGCCATCACAGTCTATGGCTCGTTGATGGACCTTAGCTACGAGGATTTTAAGCGCTGCTACACAGTTGATGTGGATTCCATCTTTCTGGGCTGTCAGAGCGCGATGGACCTCATGGCCCGCTCTGGCGGCGGCTCTATGATCAACTTTTCCTCCGCCGCAGGGCTGAAGGCTGATGCGGATCTGGCTGCCTATAACAGCGCCAAGGCCGCCGCAGCGATGCTCACTAAGTCCATTGCGCTGTGGTGTGCGCGGGCGAGGAACAACATCCGGGTCAACTCCGTCCACCCAGGCGTGGTCCTCACCCCCAATGTGCAATCGGGCGCAGACGCCTCGCCAGACCCGCAAGCCATGCTCGACATGTTCACAAACAACATGCCCATAGGCCGCATGGGGGTCCCAGACGACATTGCCAATTTGGTGGTCTATCTCGCCTCGGATGAAAGCAATTTGGCGACCGGCGCCGAATTTGTTTTGGACGGCGGCCTCAGCCTTTAAACTGCGTGCATGGGAGACATCACCAGCCTATTTGCCCATAAGGTTGTTGCAGCGGCGAGCGCCAATCGACCTGATGCAGACGCCTACCGCAAAACCCTGCTGACAAGCATTGGCCTCGATCCTAATGCCCCCATCGAGCCAAAGACGATGGTGCCAGATACGGCCTATTATGCCCTGTGCGAGCGCGCAGCGCGGGAGGATACCGATGGGCCCTCCCTGCCGGTCCGCGTTGGCGCTTTGATGCGCAGCGATGACTATGGAGCCTTTGGGCTCGCCTGGAAGGCAGCAACCAGCCTGCGCGGCTCATTTCACCGCGCCGAGCGCTATGGCCGCGTTTTGACCAGCGTGTCTCGCTATGAAGTGCGCGAAGAGGGCGGCACCCTTTGGCACATTTTGCACCGAGACGGCCCGCGCACACTTGGCATGCGGCTGAGCAATGAACAAACCATTGTCGCCACAGCGCAGATTGCGCGGGAAGTGGCCGCCCAGCCCGTTACCTTTGAATCCATTCACTTCAAGCACGATGCCCCGACGGACATCGCCGCCCATGAAGCGTTTTTCCGCTGCCCGGTTGTTTTTGCATCAGACCGCGATGCGCTGGCGCTCACACCAGAGGCGGCAGCAACGCCCAACCGCCTGGGCGATGAGAGCATGCTCGCGTTTTTCGATGCGCATTTGGACACAGAGCTGGCAGCGCTCTCCAATGATAGCGGGCTTGCGAAGCGCGTGCGCATCCAGGTGTCCCAAGCCCTAAGCGAGGGTGTGCCAGCCATTTCTGAGACGGCCAGCAGGTTGGGGATGAGCCCGCGGACACTACAACGCAGACTCGCTGATTTAGGCGAGACCTATCAAGACCTGGTCGATGCGGCCCGGCGTGAACTGGCCGAGAAGCTGCTTCGCGAGACGGACTATGCGTTGGCGGAGGTCGCCTTTCTGACGGGGTTTTCAGAACAAAGCGCCTTCACGCGCGCCTTCAAACGCTGGCGCGGTCAGCCGCCGCGCTCCTACCGTCTGGGGAGCTAAGTCGCCGTCCCTTTGGCGCGATGTGTCAAAACACTGGCGGGCGCTGTCAATCAATGGCTGGGCACACCGGCTATCCCTTTGCCTGTCATTCACACATAGCAAAGGACATCGACATGACACACCAACCCATCACATCCGTTCTCGTCATCGGCGGCACCGGCAAAACCGGCCGCCGCGTCGCAGAGCGCCTTGAGGCGCGCGGCATACAGCTGCGCATCGGCTCGCGCTCGGCCTCCCCCAGCTTTGACTGGACCAATGAAGCAGGCTGGGATGGATGCCTTGAGGGCATGGACGCCGCTTACATCACCTACGCGCCTGATTTGGCTTTGCCGGTCGCTAATGACTGCATTGAGGCCTTTTGCGGACGGGCGAAACACGCTGGGCTGAAACGCCTGGTGCTGCTATCGGGACGCGGCGAAGACGAAGCCCAAGCCTGCGAAAAAATCGTCCAAGAAAGCAGCATGGACTGGACCATCGTGCGCGCCAGCTGGTTCTTCCAGAATTTCTCTGAAGGTGCGTTTCTAGACATGGTGCTCGCTGGCCAAATCACCCTTCCAGCTGGCAATACGCCAGAGCCCTTTGTCGACGTGGATGACATCGCTGACGTCGCCGTCGCAGCCTTCGCTGAAGAAGGCCATGAAGGTGAAATTTATGAAGTCACCGGCCCCCGCCTGATGACCTTCACCGACGTTGCTGCAGAACTCAGCAAAGCGACCAACACGCATGTCCAATTTGTCGATGTGCCCCACGACGCCTTGATGGACGGCATGACCAAATCCGGCGCGCCCAAGGACGTTATCTGGATGCTAGACTATCTGTTCGCAACCGTGCTGGACGGCAGGAATGCGAGCCTCACAGACGGCGTCCAGCGCGCTTTGGGTCGCCAACCAAAAGACTTTGCAGATTACGCCCGCGCGGTAGCTGCAACCGGCCTTTGGAAGCATGCAGCATGATCAAGCACTTTCCACAACGACTGCTCCTCGGCGCTGCCGGGGGGCTCCTCGTCTTCATTGGGGTCAGCATATTTGCTGACCCGCAAGGCTTTGCTGCAAGCAACGGCATTCATGTCGATATGGGGCCAAGCTTGCGCTCAGAACTGAGGGCCCCAAGCGGGTCTCTCATCACCAGCGGGCTTTTCATGCTCATAAGTGTTGCTAGGCTGGTCTGGCTTAAACAGGCCCTAGTCCTGGCGGGCGCCATCTATGCGAGTTACGGGGTGTCTCGGACTATCGGTGTCATCGCCGATGGATTACCGTCTGCGTCTCTCACCCAAGCCATGAGCGTTGAACTCATCCTTGGGGCGCTCTGTCTTACAGTCGCCTATCGTTTTGGCCGCTTTGGCCGGCTCACACCGATAGAAGGCCGCGCATGAGCCCAGATGACACTACAAAGCAACAAAGGTGCATTTGATGCGATTAAAGCTCGCCTCTGCGCGCAAGACGTGCTAGGGGCCGCCACTTGTTTGAAAACAGGATATTTAGACATGGCTGTTCCTAAGAGGAAGACCACGCCTTCCAAGCGAGGCAAGCGCCGGTCTCATGATCGGCTCACCCAAGAAAAATACATCGAAGATAAAGATTCAGGCGAAATGCGCCGCCGGCATCATATCGATATGACCACCGGTATGTACCGTGGTCGCCAGGTCTTTGAACCCAAGGGCTAAGTGTAGAGCTCAATATCACGACAATGTGCTTAAATTGCACTATTGAACGCTCGCACGATAGATATGTGGTAAAGTAGCGCAACGCGCGATAGCACAACAAAAAAGGGCTCAAGTAGCGCAACCGCGCGGTAGCACAAACAAAAGAGAGAGGGCCGTCAGGGGTTCGAACCCTGGACCCGCTGATTAAGAGTCAGCTGCTCTACCACTGAGCTAACGGCCCGTATCTTCGAGGGTCTCTCTTTAAAAGTCGCTTGCTATACCGTTTTTTTCCCAATCGCCATAGCGGGTCGGTTCAGGCCCATCCTGGCCGCCAACCTCTTTGGGAAGGTCCGCGCCTGCTTTTTCTTTGCGGCGCTCCTTTTCCTTATCGGTTTCGTTGCGGGTGTCCGTGTCGCTCATCTGTTTTTTCCAATCGCGCTGACTGCTGTCACATAAGCATTTGGCTGGCGATGTCGAGGGGCGCTTGAAGAAACCGCGGCCTCTCCCCACCTCAGATGGGTACAAAAAAGAGAGACCCATGAACTACATGAAAACAGCCATGCTGCTCTCGGCGATGGTCGCCTTGTTTTGCGGCGTTGGCTATTTGCTGGGCGGCACGGGCGGCATGGTGATGGCCTTTGGCGTTGCGGTGCTGATGAATGGCTTTGCCTATTGGAATGCCGATAAGATGGTGCTGCGCATGCATGGGGCGCGGGAAGTGGGCCGCGCGCAGGCGCCGGACTTTTATGACATGGTGGCCTGGCTGGCGCACAATGCGGATATGCCAATGCCGAAGGTTTATATCGTGGACACAGCGCAGCCCAATGCCTTTGCGACTGGACGCGACCCCGAGAACGCGGCTGTGGCTGCCACCACTGGCCTGCTTAAAATGCTGAACACGGACGAAATTGCCGGCGTGATGGCGCATGAGCTCGGACACATCAAGAACCGCGATACGCTGATCATGACCATGACGGCGGTGGTCGCGGGCGCGATTTCCATGCTGGCCAATTTTGGCCTATTCTTTGGCAATAATCGCGACAATCCGCTGGGGATTGTGGGCGTGCTTGCCATGGTGATCATTGCGCCTTTCGCTGCTATGATTGTGCAAATGGCCATCAGCCGGACGCGCGAATATGCGGCGGACCGGGCGGGCGCGGATATTTCTGGGGACCCGGGCGCCCTGGCCAGCGCGCTCGCGAAGATTGAGCAATATGCCAAAGGGATGCCGATGCAGAGCGCTGAGGCCAATCCAGCAAGTGGCCAGATGTTTATCATTAATCCGTTATCCGGCCAGCGAGCAGACAATCTGTTCTCCACCCACCCGGTCACAGCCAACCGCATTGAAGCTTTGCGGGACTATGCAGCCACCATGGGTCAGCAGCCCAAATCAGCGCCGGAACGCTCTTCTTCTGAACGCTTTTCGTCTGGACGGCGCTATCGCTCTCAAGAAAAGGCTGGCAGACGCATCTCTGTGCCCACATCTGGTCGCAAGCGGCGCGGCCCTTGGGCCTGAAGCCGCCCGCCTCTGACACAATCGGGCTGGCACCGCGCAGGGCTGCGCTGGCGGCTCTAAAGGCGTGTTTTGAGCAAGGTCGCCCCTTAGACAAGGCCTTTGCGCCGAATCGGGAACGGCTGGGCCCAAAAGACGCTGGCCTTGGCTGGGCCATCTGCCAACAAGTCGCGCGCGAGCGGCTGCGCCTCAAGCAACTCAAACGCGGCTTTTTAAGGCGCCCGCTGCCCAAAAAGGCAGCAGATGCAGGGCTCATCCTGGACATAGCGCTCACCGAAATCTTGATGCTGGGCAGCGCGCCCCATGGGGCCATCAATGCCGCTGTTGAGCTCACCAAGCGCCACAAATTGCCCGCGGTCAAAGCCGTCAGCGGTCTGGTCAATGGCGTACTCCGCAATGTCCTGCGGCGGCAGGAAGATGGCAGCTTACACTTGCCGCCTGCGGAAAAGGCGCTGCCGCCTTGGTTGGCAAAACGGTGGCAGAAAAGAGACGCTGGCGCACTGGCAACCCTCTATCTGGAGGAACCCCAGCTTACCATCACGCCAAAAACGGCGGCGGCACGAGAGGTCCTCATCAGCGCAGACGGCCAAGCAGTGGGACGCAGTGTAACCTTTCCGCCTGGAACTGCGCCGCAGCGCTTACCTGGCTATGCCGAAGGCGCTTTTTGGGTGCAGGACCGCGCTGCCGCTCTGCCCGCATGTATTCTAGCCCCGAAGCCGGGCGCCCTCTGCTATGACCTGTGTGCTGCGCCTGGTGGAAAAACACTCCAGCTGGCCGCAATGGGTGCACAGGTTCATGCAGTCGATATCTCCGAAACACGGCTGGCTCGCCTCAAAGACAATTTGGACCGAACCGGTCTTAGCGCGGATTCTGAGGTCGCTGACCTTCTGGACTGGCTGCCTCCCATTGCAGCGCCTTTCGTCTTGCTGGATGCGCCGTGTACCGCCCTTGGCACCTTTCGGCGGCACCCCGATGTCCTTCACCATCGCCGCGAAAGCGATATCGCTGACGCAGCAACACGCCAGCTGGCCTTGTTAGAAAAGGCTTGGACCGCGCTCATGCCAGGCGGGCAGTTGGTCTACGCCGTTTGCTCTCTGGAGCCTGAAGAAGGGCGCGATGTTGTTGATGCGTTTGCCGAAAACCGTGATGATGCGGCCCTCATAACGCTAGACCCAAAAGACTGGGATTTACCAACCGAATGCGCCGATGGTGCCGGCGCTCTTGTGACGCTGCCGCATCTATTCACAGAAATCGGCGGGGCGGACGGCTTTTTTATTGCGAAATTGGAGCGAAAGCGCGAAACGATCGGCGCATAGAGGCGCGGCGGATGCCACAAATTTGCCCCAGGCAAAGGGCGGGGCAAACGTTGCCTCGAAATACTACAAAATGTAGGATGTCCGATTATGAGCCACAACATAAAGATTGCGCCGTCCATTTTATCGGCTGACTTCGCAGCCTTGGGGGAAGAGGTGCGGGCCATCGATGCAGCGGGCGCCGACTTTATCCACGTGGACGTGATGGACGGGCATTTCGTCCCCAACCTGACCATCGGCCCGGGCGTTGTGAACGCCCTACGGCCACATTCAGACAAAATCTTTGATGTGCATCTCATGATTAGCCCGGCGGACCCGTATTTGCAGGCTTTTGCCGACGCAGGTGCAGATATTCTAACCGTTCATCCTGAAGCCGGACCGCATTTGCACCGCACGCTGCAAACCATCAAAAGCCTTGGCAAGAAGGCAGGTGTGTCACTGAATCCCGCGACGCCGGTAGACAGCATCGCGCATGTCATGGATATGGTCGACCTCATCTTGGTGATGAGCGTGAACCCCGGTTTTGGTGGCCAGTCCTTTATTCCTTCGGCGCTTGATAAACTGCGGCGGCTGCGCACCATGATTGAGGCCTCTGGGCGCGATATCCTGCTGGAAGTGGATGGCGGCGTGGACCGCACGACCGCTGGGCAAGTAATTACTGCAGGCGCGGATGTTCTGGTAGCGGGCACAGCGACGTTCCGCGGCGGGCCAGCGGCCTATGCGGAGAATATCACGGCGCTGCGTCAAGGCGGGAAAGTGCTTGCTGCGTGAGTGCCGTCCAACCCAAAGACGAGGACGACAGCGCCAAGCCGAGCGGCGCCAAAGAAGAGCGCAGCTTAGACCCTATCGACCAAGTCGATAGCCTGCTGCGTATTCGCGCCGATCTGAGCACCACGCGGCGGCAAGCCCGGCGTTATGGTATTCCCATCATTGGGGCGTTGGCGCGCGGGCTGCGCCAGCTGGGCTATGCGAGCTTATTTTACGGGCTGCGGCTTAAAGGGCAGTTCCCATCCCGGCTGCTGGCCAGTCCCAGCGATTTGTGGCCGGGCGATGTAGCCACCGGGCAGCTCATCGCGGACGGCATCTTCCGCCATGGCGATGCGGAAACCAGCGGGGATGTGCCGGACTTTACCGACCCGGATCTGCCGCGCTCGTTGAAAGCCTGGCTGCACAGCTTTGCCTGGCTGCGAGACTTGGCAGCGCTAGGCGATGTGCGCCGGGCCCGCGCCATTGCAGAGCCAGCGCTAAAAGAATGGCTGGGGCATTATAGCCGCTGGGACCGGATTGCCTGGGCGCCGGAGGTCACGGGTCAGCGCCTCATCAGCATCATCAACCATGCGCCGCTGGTGCTGGCCAGCCAAGATCTGGTCTATCGCTCCAAAGCGCTCAATGCCATGGCCCAACAAGGGCGCCATTTGGCCCGCGTCCTCGATATGGCCGCGCCTGGCGAGCCACGCATTATCGCCGCCACGGGCCTTGCCTTTTCCAGCCTACTGCTACCGGGCGGGGAACGCCGCGTAAAAGTGGGGTTGAAGGCCCTTGAAGATGAAGTGAACGCCGTGCTGCTCAGCGATGGCATGGTGGAAAGCCGCAACCCTGAAGATTTGATGGGTGTGCTGCGCGCGCTGATTACGCTTCGCGATGGATATCGGTCCGCGCGCAAAACGCCGCCCACCTTCCTCCAGGTGGCCATCGACAAAGCCAGCGCCGCGTTCAAAGGTGTGGTGGTCACTGGTGCAGGCGTAGCGGCCTTTAATGGCGCGCGCAACGGCCTAACGCGCGAAGCTGATAGCCTGATCGATCTAGCCGAAAGCGGCGCTGCGCCCATGCTGAACGGTCGGGCCAGCGGCTATCAGCGGGTGGAAGCTGGGCGCGCTGTGGCGATTTTGGATGCTGGATTGCCGCCGAAAGGCCCTTTGAGCAAAAGCGCCCATGCGGGCCTGCTCGCCTTCACGCTATTTGATGAAGGCCAACCTTTGTTTGTCAATTGCGGCGGCGACACTGACGCCGCACAAGACTTGCCACAGGGCGCCCTCCGGGCCACAGCCGCCCATTCGGCCATCGCCTTGCAAGACACCTATGCTGCGCAAATCCGCACCAATGGCCAGATTGGCCGTGCTGGTCAGGAGACTTGCTTTGGCCGGGATGCGCGGGGCGGCGGCGAAGCGGTTGTTGCCACCAGCGACTGCTATGCCCGGCGCTATGGCATGACGATCAGCCGCGGTCTGTGGCTGCGCGGCGATGGCAATCTCATCTTAGGGCGCGATGTGATCCGCAGCATCGCCGCGCCCAAAGCCAGCCTATCCGCCGATATCCGCTTTCACGTGCACCCAGATGTGACCGTGAGCCTCACAGGCGGCGGCGCCATCCTACGCCTGCCCAATGGCAATTGGTGGAACCTGCGCACCGACGGCGTGGAAGTGATTTTGGAGCCAAGCGTCTATGTGGCCGCACATGACGACCGGCCCCGGCAAACGCAGCAAGTTGTTTTCAGCCTCCCCCTTGAGGCGGAAGACAAGAGCGTGCGCTGGTCTTTAACGCGCGGCTAGCACGTCTTTTCATTGATGCCGCCGCCGCCCTGCGGTAAGTCGGGGCACTTTCAAAAAAGGCCTCCTTATGACTGATGTTTTGGTGCCGCGTCGGGCGCTGATTTCCGTTTCCGATAAATCTCATTTAGACACCCTCGCCGCAGCGCTGAAACCGCTTGATATCGAAGTACTGAGCACTGGCGGAACGGCCAAAGCTCTCAGCGACTTAGGCCTGACCGTGAAAGAAGTTGCGGACCATACTGGCTTTCCAGAAATGATGGATGGCCGGGTGAAAACACTGCACCCAAAGATCCATGGCGGGCTGCTGGCGCTGCGCGATGAAGGCAGCCATGTGGAGGCCATGGAGGCCCATGCCATCGGGCCAATCGACCTGCTTGTCGTCAATCTCTACCCGTTTGAAGAAACCGTCGCGCGCGGCGCGCCCTGGGATGATGTGATTGAGAATATCGACATTGGCGGGCCAGCCATGATCCGGTCCGCAGCAAAGAACCATGCCCATGTTGCCGTCGTGACCAGCCCCGATGACTATGCCGGGTTGGCGCAAGAACTGGCACAAGGCGGGATTACAGCCGACATGCGCCGCCGTCTGGCCGCCAAAGCCTTCTCCCGCACGGCGAGCTATGATTCCGCTATCAGCGGTTATTTCAATGCAGAGTTGGGCACGGCCTTGCCGGAACGCTTGACCGCCGCCGGGGCACGCGGAGAATTGTTGCGCTACGGCGAGAATCCGCACCAAGAAGCGGCGTTTTACGCCAGCACCGGCCCGTCAATTGCAAGCGCGGAGCAAGTCCAGGGCAAAGCGCTGAGCTTTAATAATTTGAACGACACGGACGCGGCCTTCTCCCTGGTCTGCGACTTGGATGTGGAGACCCCTGCCGTCGCCATCATCAAACATGCCAACCCCTGCGGCGTTGCCATGGGCGCGAGCGTGGCTGAGGCCTACCAAAAGGCTTTTGAGTGCGATCAAGTCAGTGCTTTCGGCGGCATCATTGCAGCCAATCGCACGATTGATGCAGCATCGGCAGAGGCCATCACCGGCATCTTCCCCGAAGTGGTGATTGCGCCGGCTGCGGATGACGCCGCCAAGGCCGTCTTTGCCAAAAAGAAGAATTTGCGCCTCTTATTAACAGGTGGGCTGATGGAGCAAGGCGCAGCAGGCCTTAACATCCGCTCGCTGGCGGGCGGTCTCCTCGTCCAAACCCAGGACACAGGCCGTATCACCCAAAGCGATGTGCGCGTCGTGACCAAGCGCGCGCCAGCGGACGCAG
This sequence comes from uncultured Sphingomonadales bacterium, assembly GCA_937884085.1. Lineage (GTDB taxonomy): Bacteria > Pseudomonadota > Alphaproteobacteria > Sphingomonadales > CAKZYD01 > CAKZYD01. The sequence continues at coordinate 12,147 of CAKZYD010000354.1, forward strand.
AAATGGCCGACATGATTTTGGCCTTCCGCATTGCCAAACATGTGAAGTCTAACGCCATCATCTATGTGAAAGACGGCGCCACGGTCGGCATTGGCGCCGGACAGATGAGCCGGGTGGATTCAAGCCGGATTGCAGCGCGCAAGGCAGTCGATGCGGCTGAGGCGCTGGGGTTAGAAAGCCCACGCACCCAAGGCTCAGTCGTTGCCTCTGACGCTTTCTTCCCTTTTGCTGATGGCTTGCTTGCTGCTGCGGAAGCCGGCGCAACGGCCATCATCCAGCCTGGCGGATCGATGCGCGATGATGAAGTGATTGCCGCCGCCGATGACGCGGGCCTTGCCATGGTATTCACTGGCATGCGGCACTTTCGGCATTAATGTAGGTTGGTGCAGTTAGAAATCCGTCGTCCTGGACTTGATCCAGGACCTCTTTAAGTTGCCTGCGCCTCTCATGGACAGAGATGCTGAATCAAGTCCAGCATAGCGGGTGATTGCAAAAGGTCGCTAAGACGACCGCGCTTCCTTAACCCGCGCGAGGAGGAGGAAGCCGATCGCGAGCAACACGACAATCGAGGCTATGCCTGCGCGCCGACTGCCCGATATGTCTGTGATGAGTGCGACCATGAGCGGGGCAAGGAAGGCTGTTGCCCGCCCGGTAAAGGCGTAGAGGCCGAAGAAGGTGTTCATCTCATCCATGGGCGAGATACGCGCCATGAGCGTGCGGCTGGCGCTCTGCACTGGGCCGAGAAACAGGCCGATGAGCATGCCAAAGAGCAGCATGGCCTGCGCGGGCGCAGACCCGAAACCATCGCCTGGCATATGGGCCGTTACGGGCAGCACAAACAGCACGGTCTGTTTGCTGATGGAAACGATTCCTAGCACCGCCAGGGTCAGCCCGCCCAAACTGAGCATGATAGTGGGTTTAGAGCCGAGCCGGTCATCGAGCCAGCCGCCGACAAAGGTGCCAATGGCGCCCGTGATGATGAGGACGATGCCGAAGATACCAAGCTGGGTGATATCCCAGTCCAGCGTGCCAGCGGCGTAAAGACCGCCGAACAGAAAGACCGCCGTGACCCCATCATAATAGAGCATCCGGGCGAGCAGATAGCCAAACACGTTCTTATGCGCACGCCATTGGCGGATGATGTCGAAAATGGGCTTAAGCGACGGCCCAACCTGTATTGCGCCGCTGGCAGGCGGCATGAGCGCAAGAAGCGGAGCGGAAAACAGCCATAACCAGAGGATACTGAGCGGGCCAACGATCCGGTCTGGCATATGGCTGGCCTTATCAAGGCCAAACAGCGGCTCTTCTGGAAAGACGAAGGCCAAGAGGACGAAGACGAGCAAGGAAAGCCCGCCAAGATAGCCAACTGCCCAGCCTAGCCCGGACAGCTTGCCCATGTCGTCATTTCCCACCAAGTCCGGCATCATGGCATTGGTGATAAGGATGCCATATTCGCCGCCGAGCCCAGCAATGACGATGCCGCCGAGGATGAGGACGGCCAAATGCGATGCCCCTGGCGCGGCAATCCACGTTGTGCCCAGCCCCGCCGTGATGAGCAGCATGGAGACAATCAGCCAAAACCGGCGGCGGCCGGAGGCATCCATGAACGCGCCGACCATCGGCGCGGTGAGCGCTACGAGCGCGCCAGAGACAGCAATGGCATAGCCCCACCACGCCTGCCCTTTTTCAGGTGTTGGCGCGACGAAATTTTGAAAATAGGGCCCAAAGATGAAGGTGAGCACGACGGTGAAGAACGGCTGGGCCGCCCAGTCATAAAACATCCACGCCCACAGCGTCGCCGCGGAAACTTTACGGCTGGGAAAGCGGATCACAGCAGCGGCATAAGCCTGCTGCGCAGGACGCGTACACCATAGCTCAAGCGTGAAACGCTGGGCGG
>CAKZYD010000355.1 GCA_937884085.1 uncultured Sphingomonadales bacterium
TGGGATCAAAGGACCTGACAGCCTGCGCGCGCTTGAAAATAATGTGGTCGCCATGGCTGAAATGTCAGGGTTTCAGCAAATTGGATCCGAACCCATCTTGGGCCTGGAAGCGCTGCCTTTTCTGGTTGATGATTTAGATGAACTTGACTTGCTCTATACGAAGTTTTTGCGGCCAACCGTTGATGAAGCCTTCGCGCGCTATGGCCTTAAGCTGCTCTATGTCGTGCCTTGGCCAAACCAGTATCTTTACACAAAACGCGCGGAAGACAGTCTCGCTGGGTTTGCCCGGATGAAGGTGCGCACGCTCGATAAAAACACCACCGATTTAATGGAACGGCTTGGCTTTATACCCATCCAAATGCCATCGCCGGATGTTGTCCCAGCGCTGGCGAGCGGCGCTATTGATGCGACCATGACCTCCGCGACCACGGGCGTAGCGCAGAAATACTGGGAATTTCTAGGATTTGCCTATGCCACCAATCACAATTGGGCCTCTAATATGATGGCCGTTTCACAAGATGCTTGGACTGCGCTCTCCGAAGCGGACAAACAGGCGCTGGAAGCCCTAGCGGCGGAGCTTGAGCCGCAGTTTTGGGCCATTGCAAAATCCGACGACGTTAAGCAGCGCAAAATCCTCGCCCAAAACGGCATGCAGATTATCACACCAGATGCTGAGATGCAGGCCCAGATGCGCAGCGTCGCACGGCCCATGTGGCGAGAGTTTGCCGATAGGGTACCGGGCGCGCGCGCCATCCTAGAGGCTTACCTTGCCGAGACAGGCCGGCCAGCTTTGGATGCACGCTGATGGCGCGGGGACTGTGCCTGTGGATTGACAGACTATGTGATGGCGCGGGGATTTTGAGCGCGGTCTACATCGCAGCATTAGCCCTTCTCTCCTTGGCAGAAATCGTCAGCCGCAACCTGTTCAGTCTCTCCATTCCCTTCGCCGTAGAATATGCGGGGTATTTGGTCATGCTCTCGCTCACGACAGGATTAGGCTGGGCCATGAAGGAAGGCGCGCACATTCGTGTTTCCTTAGTGCGAAATCACCTACCCCAATCTCTCGGCAAACCCATTGATGTGGCGGTTGCCGTCCTCGGCCTGTTGGTCAGCGGCTTTTTCGCCTTTGCGGTTCTGCGTTTTGGGCTCACCACATTAGACCGCGGAACCGTATCGTATTTTCCTTCGCAAACGCCGCTCGCAATCCCGCAACTCTTGCTGAGCATTGGGCCTATTACGCTCGCCCTTGCGTGCCTCGCGCAACTCATTCGGCTGCACGACGGGCGATGATTGCTGTCATCTCGACGATGCTCTTTCTGTTCCTGTGCCTGCTGGGTGCAGGGTACTGGATTGGGCTTACGCTGCTCGCTGTTGGGATTGGCACCTTAGGTTTGTTTCGCGAGAGCGATGTCGCCGCCTTTCTTGCCGGCGATATGTGGCGCTCTTTAAACTCCCCGGAGCTGGCAGCTTTGCCGCTCTTCATCCTCATGGGCGAAATCCTCTACCGAACCAAGCTGGCAGACCAAATGTTTGAAGGCCTCAGGCCCTGGCTGTCCAGCGTTCGGGGCGGATTGGTTCACACCAATGTGGTTGGCTGCACCCTCTTTGCAGCCGTCTCCGGCTCGTCAGCGGCAACAACGGCCACCGTTGGCCGCATCACCTTGGATCAGCTGGAAGCGCGCGGCTATGATCGCGATTTAGCGCTGGGATCCCTGTGCGGTGCTGGCACCCTCGGGTTCCTTATCCCGCCCAGCATTATCCTCATTATTTATGGTGTTCTGGCTGACACCTCCATCATAGACCTTTTCATAGCCGGCATCCTGCCAGGTCTTATCCTAGCCGCCAGCTATATGGCCTATATTGCAATTGCCTCCAATCGCACGGAAGGCACCAATAGCCATGGGCGACTCAAAAGCTTATTGCAGCTCGGCCCTGTCTTCGGGCTCATCCTGGCTGTAATCGGCAGTATGTATGTAGGCATTGCCGGCCCCACCGAAGCAGCATCCATTGGCGTGTTTGGCGCACTCGTCATTACAGTGCTGCAACGCGCCCTCTCCTTTGCAGGCCTAAAGGAAGCTTTGATGGGCACTGTCCGCACCTGTGCGATGATAGGCCTCATCGTGGCTGGCGCCTTCTTCCTCTCCAAAATCGTCGCCATTTTTCAACTGCCGCAGACAGCTGCTGCCGCCATTGCGGATCTGGGCTTAGCGCCGCCTGCTGTGATCTTCATGCTGCTGATTTTCTATGTCTTGCTGGGTATGGTCATGGATGGCCTGTCCATCATTGTCATGACCTTGCCCATTGCCTTGCCGCTCGTCCAAGATGCGGGTTTCAGCACAGTCTGGTTTGGCATCTTCATCGTCATCGTTGTGGAGATGTCGCAAATCACCCCACCGGTCGGCTTTAATCTCTTCATCGTCCAAGACATCAGCGGAGAGAGCATTGGCAGAATTGCGCGAGCCTCGTTCCCGTTCTTTTTGATTATCGCCGCCCTAGTCGTCTTGATGACGGTATTCCCGGGCCTTATCACCTGGCATGTATAAAGTGCGCAAAAGAGGAGATGCCTGTGCCACCCCCCATCACCCGCAAGATCATTATGGTTGGCAGCCGCCATGTGCATATCCGCTTTTGTGGGGAAGGACCGCCCGTCCTCTTGTTGCACCAAAGCCCACGCACCTCTGAAGAACTCACAGCGCTAATGCAGGCCTGGGGCGCGCATTTTTGCTGTATTGTTCCAGACCATCCGGGCTATGGCCTGTCCGATCCGCTCCCCAGTGCGGCGCCCAATATTGACGATTTCGCCGATGCAACGGCAGCCCTTTTGGACGCGCTTGGCATTGAACAGCTGCCGATTTATGGACATCACACAGGCGCAAAAATAGCCCTTTCTTTAGCAGTTCGACACCCTCAGCGCATCGCCAGCCTGGTGCTGAACGGGCTTCTCATCAACACGCAAGCGGACCGGGATGATCTGGCAGAAAACTATCTGCCGCCCTTCGAGCCAAGCCAGGATGCCCGGCATCTGGTGCAGCTATGGTGGCGCATGCGCGAGCAAACGCTGTTCTTTCCTTGGTATAATCGCAAAACGGGCGCCCGGATGGTTTTCGGCGTCAGGCCGGCAGCGGAAATCCAGCCATCAGTCCTCGATTTTCTTGCGGCAGAAGACAATTATCGCCGCGGCTACGGCGCCGCCTTGGCTATGGTTGCGAAAGACTATGTGGACCAGCTGAACGTCAATGCCCTGATCACTGCTGTAAAATCCGATCCGCTGTGGGTTGATGTCGGACGGCTTCAATCGACACAGACGACAACCATTGATCGCTTTGACACCATGGAGCCACTCCTTTCTGCGGCACTGGCGAAACTGAAAGAAGGCGCTAGTGACCAATGGTCATTTGAGGGCATCGACCAAAATGGCACGCGCAAAATCGAGGCAGGCCTGACAACCTATCACGCTCAGCCGGATAACGAGCCGACAGCGCTCTTCCTGCCTGACCTG
>CAKZYD010000356.1 GCA_937884085.1 uncultured Sphingomonadales bacterium
GGCTAGGGCAGAACAAATGCCGAGCACTTGCAAGGTGATGGGGTTGTTGTCGACCATCGGGTCGACCAGCAGCTCTTTGCGCGTTTGGCTCATCACACGTCTCCAGACTTCAGGTTGGCCAGAAAGGGCGCATAGCCCTGCTCGCCCATCCAAAACTTCACGAGATTATTGACGCCGTCCGACGTCAGGGTCGCGCCCGACAGCGCATCGATATGATAGTCCGCCCCGGCTGCCGACTGTGTCTTGGCCACTTGGATAGCGATATCGCCGCTGGCATCGGCAATGCGCTTGCCGCGCCACTGGGCTTTCCAGCGGGGGTTGTCGACTTCCGCGCCCAGGCCAGGGGTTTCGCCATGTTCATAAAACTGCAGGCCGTAGATTTCATTGCCGTCTTCTTCGAGGGCGATGAAGCCATAGAGCGTTGACCAGAGGCCATAGCCGTGGATGGGCAAAATCACCCGGTCGACACCGCCGCTGGCGTCGCGCAGCAGATAAACGGTGACATACTTGGATTGCCTGCCGATGGAGGCTGGGTCTTCTTCTAGGGCAATCGACAAGGCAGGGTCTTGGGAGGCTGCGCGGCTGTCAAAGCTTGCAGCGTCAAAATCATCGGTAAACGTGCCTGCGCGCAGATCGAGAAGGCGCGGTTCAAAAGCGGCAAAGGCCTCGACCACATCGATGCCAGGTTCATAGAGGCCAGCGACTTGCAGAATGTTCATCTGCTTGTCTTTGAGCTTGTTGAGCTGCTGGGCTGGCCGCAGGGCAACGGCGAGGTAGGACACGGCGGTCGAGGCGACCAGGCACAAGATCAGGGCCACGACGATAGTTTTGACAGGCGCATCCGGGGAGACCGCAAGCAGTCGCCCAATGAGGCCCCGGTTTTCAGTGTCAGACGGCTGCATAGCGGCGGGCCCTCCAGCGGATATTGGCTTGCACGACAAAGTGATCAATCAGCGGCGCGAAGACATTCCCAAACAGGATGGCGAGCATCATGCCTTCTGGAAAGGCCGGGTTGATGACGCGGATGAGGACGACCATGACGCCGATGAGAGCCCCATAGATATAGCGGCCCAGATTGGTGTGTGCGCCGGAGACGGGTTCCGTGACCATGAACACAAGGCCAAAGGCATAGCCGCCAATCACCAGGTGCCAATACCACGGCATGGCAAACATGGGGTTGCTGTCCGAGCCAACCCAGTTGAGCAGGGAGGACAGCGCGATCATGCCGATCAGGCAGCCCAGCACCATGCGGTAATTGCCGATTTTCGTGAGCAGCAAAAAGGCCAGGCCGATCAGGCAGGCAACGGTGGATGTTTCGCCGATGCAGCCTTGAATGGTGCCGTAGAAGGCATCCAGCCACGTGATCCCTGCCTCGCCCAGCGCTTCATGGCCATCCGATGCGGACACGGCCAGCGCTGTGGCGCCGGAAAAGCCATCGACCGGTGTCCAGATTTCATTGCCCGACATATAGGCCGGATAGGCGAAGTAGAGGAACGCACGTCCGGTGAGCGCTGGGTTTAAGAAGTTCTTGCCTGTGCCGCCAAAGACTTCCTTGCCGATGACGACGCCGAAGCTGATGCCAAGTGCCACCTGCCATAGCGGGACATCCGGCGGCATGATGAGCGTGTAGAGAATGGACGTGACGGCAAAGCCTTCATTCACCTCATGACGCCGCACTGTGGCGAACAGCACTTCCCAAATGCCGCCAACGACGAGCGTTGTGAGATAAATCGGCAGAAAGTAGAGGAAGCCATGGACCGCATTGGCGAAGAGGCTTGTGGCGTCAAAGCCAATGCCCAGCGCGCTGATGAGGGAGGACCGCCAGCCGCTGGCGCCGTACAGCTCAATGGCGGAGTTGACTTGCAGCCCGACATTATAAAACCCGAAGAGCGTGCAGGGCGCGACGGCCAGCACCACGAAAATCATGATGCGCTTCATATCCACATGCGAACGGGCATGGGGCGCGGCGTGGGTCACAGTGCTGGGCGAGAAAATGAGACTTTCAAACATCTCATAGATGGGAAAATAGGCTTCCCACGGCCCGCCTTTTTGGACTTTGGGTTCAATGCGCTCGAAAAACTGTCTGAGGCCCATGGTCTCTAGCCTTCTTTTTCGATTTTGGTGAGGCAATCGCGCAGCGCTGGGCCATATTCATATTTGGCCGGGCAGGCGAAGGTGAGGAGGCTTAAATCTTCCTCATCCAGTTCCAAAGCGCCAAGCGCTTGGGCGGTATCGGTATCCATGACGAGGAGGGCGCGCACCAGCTGCGTCGGCAGGTACTTCTGCGGCATCAGTTCTTCAAACGTGCCGATTGGCACCATGGCCCGCCTGCCACCATTGAGGCTTGAGGTAAGCGCAAACTTCTTGCGTGACGGCGCTGAGCCAAGCACAGGCTGGACTGCGAACTTGTCCGTCATGGGCCGGATCCAAGACAGCAGGTTTTTATCCCGGTCTTCTTTGATAACCGTCACTTGCCGGGCGTAGCGGCCTAGATAGCCGCTGGCCTCGGATGCGCTGGAGCGACCACTGAGCACCGACCCGGAGATGATGCGGGCAGGCGTCTCTTGGTGATACTCGCCGCTGGTAATCTCCGCGAGAGACGCGCCAGCGACCGTGGTCATAAGCCGTGGTTCTTTCACCAGCGGCCCGGCAAGCGAGATCACCCGATCCGACATCAGCAGCCCGTCTTGCATGAGCGCGCCGATGGCGATGACATCCTGATAGCCGATGGTCCAATTGGTGCGCTGCGCTGTCGGCGGCGCGAGGAAGTGCATATGCGTGCCGGCTAGACCGGCCGGATGGGGCCCCGCAAAGCCGACCGCATCCACGCCTGGCAAATCCTGCCCAGGGATGTCGCCTGCGCCGTCAAAGCAGAGATATGTGGCGCCGCCGCTGAGCTTTTGGACTGCCGCCAAGCCACGCTCAAACAGGGCGTCAGCGCCGGAAATGACCAAGGCTGGGTCTGGCGCAAGCGGCTCGGTGTCCATGGCATTCACAAAAATGGCTGCCGGTGTGTCCGTGGGCGCTGGCACTTTTGAAAACGGCCGTGTCTTAAAAGAGGTCCAGAGCCCGGCCGCGCAGAGTTTCTGGGTAATCCCTTCTGCTGCGGCGTCATCACCGACAGCTTTAAAATCGACAGGGTCGGCGGCCTCTTCGTCGGCTGAAATCACCACGCTGATCAGGGAGCGCCGCGGCCCGCGATTAACGCTCAAGACGCGGCCGCTGAGCGGCGCCGTGACGGAAACTTCCGGTGTATCCTTATGCGCGAAAATATGAGCGCCGCGGCCAACCTTGTCTCCAACGGACACGGCAACGCGCGCTTTTAGGCCGCTATAATCCTCGCCCAGAAGGCCGACCGTCTGGATCGCGGGTCCTTGCGAGATCTGCGCAGCAGGCGCGCCCTCGATCGGGAGATCGAGCCCTTTTCGGAGCTTAATCCTCTTCATTTGCCGTCTATTCGAAACCACTCTCTGCGTTGACCTTCCCTGGCCAAGCAACGCTTTAACATGATGAACATTAAAAATATTCTAGTCCATAGAGAACCATGCTCTACTATTGAATTCTTAGCCGACATTGAAGCAAAAAACGCAGGTCTTTGTGTCATTTGAGTGCATATGATTTTGAATGGTTTCAGCCGCCTGGCGCGGTTTGTCCTATTTCCTTGGTATCTGCTGGTGCTGGTAGCCTGTGACGGTGCGCCCGAACCTACAAAATTCAGCGGCCAGACAATGGGCACGCGCTATAATGTCACCTTGGTCGCGCCGCTTACCGGCCGCGACATCAGCGCCGTCGAAGCAGCCATTGAAACGGCCCTTGCGGACGTCAATGCGCGCTTTTCGAACTGGGATAGCGGTTCGGAGGTGTCACGTTTCAATGCCCACGGTAGCGATGAGGTCGTGTCCATATCCAAACCGTTTGGCGCGCTCCTGGAGATTGCCAATCAGGTCCATGTGGCAAGCGAGGGCCGCTTTGATGTCACCTTGGCGCCGCTGATTGAGCTCTGGGGCTTTGGGGCGACCAGCGCTGCCAAAGCGGTTCCTGATGAGGATGCCATCCAAGGGGCCATGGCCCAGGTGGGCCAGGGGCGTCTCTTGTCCTATGACGCGTCGGCATCACGGCTCAAAAAGCACAGACCTGATGTCACACTCAATCTGTCGGCCATTGCAAAGGGGGCAGGCGTAGACGAGGTTGCGGGCGTGTTGGCGGCGCTGGGTCATGAAAACTACATGGTGGAAATTGGCGGCGAGCTGCTGGTGCGCGGTGCAGGTCCGCGCGGCGCTGCCTGGCGCATTGGCCTAGAACGCCCGGACGCGGCAGGGCGCCTTGTGGAGCGCGTCTTGGAGATCACAGACACCGCCGTGGCCACGTCTGGCGACTATCGCAACTATTTTGAAAGAGATGGCGTTCGATATTCGCACATCCTGGACCCAACAACGGGTCGGCCTGTGGTCCATGACACCGCGTCTGTGACCGTTTTGGCCGACACAGTCACCCTTGCCGATGCATGGGCAACCGCGTTATTGGTTTTGGGATCGCAGCGCGGCACGCCGGTGGCCGAACGCCATGGCATCGCAGCGCTGTTTATTGACCGCATGAAGGATGCGGTCGAGACGACATATGAGACCACGAGCACGGCTGCCTTTGATAGGAAGACCGCGCAATTGGCGGCAACGCCGCCGCAATAGAGGACGCCATGGCGACATTTCTTCTTACATTTGCGCTTCTGATTACTGTCGTGGTTGGCATGGCCGTCGGCGCCATCTTCAAGGGCAAGACCATCCAGGGAAGCTGCGGCGGCCTTAACGGCGTGACCGATGGTGGGCGCTGCTTGGTTTGCAAAAAACCTGTAGATTCAGAGGGCCGCCTTAGCGCGAAAATGAATTGCCCGCGCGCGCAAACACAGGGTTCAGAGTAGCACCCTATCCGTTTTAGGTTGCACTGAGCGGAATAAACGCGAGTGCAGCAAGGCACGCCAGCGAAATAAGGCCATAGAGCCAGAGCCGCCATGTTGGTTCAGCCTTTTTCCATGCCGTGCGATATCGAATACCCGCTAAAACCCCCACCACGAAGATGACCGTTGCCGCCAGTGGCACCATCCAAGCCCTTAGCCTCCCAAAAAATGGCCTGTTCCCAAGGCGCGTTATCACGTATTCTATCAATCTTGAAAGGTGATAAATAAAGATCCGCAAGGAGGGGAGATATGAGAGCACCAACAAATTATGCCGGTCCTCGAAAAGAAGACAATAAGCATGAGCGCACGTGGACCCAGTCCACGCAAACCAATTTGGCACAAGATACGTCGACCGTTGCGCAAGTTCTCGAAAAGAAAGGCAGCGGCGTTTACACCATCAGTGAAGACGATACCGTTGCGCAGGCGATCGACGTCTTAAAAGAAAAGCGCATTGGCGCGGTTGTCGTCTTGTCCGCTGCGTCTAAACTTGTTGGCATTTTGTCGGAACGCGATGTGGTACGACGGTTGGCCGATCAACCCGAGGATCTTCTAAGCCGCAAAGTGTCACTGTTGATGAGCTCGGATGTGAAGGTGTGCGCCCCGCAAGATTCTCTCATTTCCGTTCTTTCTACCATGACCAACGGTCGCTTCCGGCACCTGCCGGTCATGCATAATGGCGCGCTGGCTGGCATCGTTACAATCGGTGATGTGGTAAATTATCGGCTGCGTGAACTTGAGCATCAGACAGTCCAATTGAAACAAATGATTGTTGGCTAGGGCCAACTATCCCAACGAAAGAAAGGGCGGTGCAGGGGCTATCTGCACCGCCCAAGGGCCACTACGACTTCGGGCTTGCTGATTAGGGTGAAGTCGTAATGGGGGTGGTCCTAGGCCGTAAACTCATAAATGGAGACGCCCGGGATGGCCCAGAGGGTAATTTTG
>CAKZYD010000357.1 GCA_937884085.1 uncultured Sphingomonadales bacterium
CACATAGTCAAGCTGCGCCGTGGACTCAAAGAAGAAGGGGGAGAGGAGCACGTCAACCTCCGGCACAATGGACCCCGTTCCGCCAAGCGTGACGCCTGCGATTTGCATCCGGTTGCGCCGGGTGTAGGTGAGGGTGGCTGGCTCGCCGCCCGATTCATTGTTGATGAGCAGCTTTGTTGTCACCGACCCATCGGGCGCTAGCCGCGCTAGGTTTGTCTTGAACGTCTGCCAGTCATTCCACCAGGGTGAATGCGGGGCTGCAAAGGCGCCAACGGTCACGACAGTCGGTGCGTTCGGGTCTTTGGGCGCTTGGCCCATGGCAAAGGCGGGGCCGCTTGCCAGCAATATGCAGAGGGCTGTGAAGAGGGCCTTCATAGGGCGGCAAGCAGCATATTAGCGAGCGCATCCGGCGCAGTGACCATCGCATCATGGCCGGTATCCAAATCCTGCACCGTCCAGCCGCGTGCTTTTGCCTTTTGAAGGCCAGGGCGGCTGTTGTCGCCAAAGGGGCGGCCATTGCAATTGATGAACAGCACGTTCGGATCTGTCACATCGCCATTTTTAAGCGCAAGCGGCGTCGTCAGAGAGCCAAAAGGCATGCTAGTGAGGCGCCGCTTGACCCAGTCATAGACCCAGCCATCTTCGGGCAAAACACCAAAGGCCTCCGGGGGCCACGTCGGCAGCTTAAAACCATCAATCAAGCTCGCCTTTGCGCCCGCCATCATCTCCGGAGACGATTTGCTGGTCATGCTCTCGCCATCATCTAAGACGGACGCATCAAGCATGATGAGTTTTGAAATCTGGCTGCCGACTCGGTCAAAAACACCTTGGCACACCGCGCCGCCATAGCTGTGGCCGACGAGAACAGCGCCCTTAAGCTCCTCGAATTTCAAGACATTGGCGACATCTTCAATATGGGTGTTAAGCCCTGTGTCGGCCCGGCCCAAATGGAGCCGCGAGCCCATACCCGTTAGTGTGGGCGTAAAGACCGGATGGCCTGCTTTTCGCAGCGCTGCAGCAACTATCCGCCAGCACCATCCGCCATGCCATGCGCCATGGACCAAGACGAACGGGGCTTTGCTTTGCATTGCCAATGGTTCCTCCGCTGCTGCCATTCCAGACAGGCTAGCAGTTATCGATGCTGCGCCAGCCAGGGCCAAAGTATGTCGCCGGGAAAACCTGCTCATTCAATCCGTCCTGCGCTGTGGACCTGTCTGTGCCGTGTTTATCAGATTACAGCTGCCTGAAGAAAAAGGCGAAGCGACATATGCCGCTCCGCCTTTCTTTGATATCGACGATCAGCCGCGCTTAGAAGCGGTAAAGCGCGCGCAGTGTCCAGTTTGACGGTTGGTTGAAGTATTGAACGCCTGCAAGCGAAGACTGGACCCAGTTTTCGCCAAAGCAGTTTTGGCATTCTAGGTATAAGCCGTAATCGCCGTCTGATTGCTCAATACCAATGTTACCATTGAAGCGCCAGAACGCGTCTTGGAAGCCTTCAGGGTTGCCACTTGTGGCGGTGTCATAGCTCCCAGTGTGGATGGCGAAGGCATTGGCGACAATCTGGAAGTTGTCCGTGATTGGATAGTTCACGTTGCCGCCAAGAACAGCAGTGACGCCCGGCGATCGAACCGGGTCACTGATATCACCGTCTGGACGGACAATACCTTGCTCACAACCAGAGTCTGCGCCAAAGATTTGACTTACCCCCATCATCTGAAGGTTGCTCTGACACCTTTGTTGTTGCTCAGCAACGGATGGATTGACGTTGTTGTAGCTGGCGTCTTGCCAGCCCAGGCTGCCTGTCAAAGTAACGAACTGATTCACAACAAAAGTTGTTTCCAGTTCGATACCGTATACTTCCATGTCGGCAAAGTTTTGGGTAATGAATTCCAAACCGCCTTCTTCGGTTTCGAAAGCTGATGGGACTTGGAAATCAGCTACGTCATTAAAGAATGCCGTTGCATTTATCCTTAAACGATCATCAAAAAACTGAGACTTGGTACCAATTTCATAAGACCAGACTTTCTCAGGGTCAAAGTTGAGGAGCGTCTCCGCCGTTGTGCCGCGGGCATTCCAGCCACCGGACTTGAAGCCACGTGTGGCTGATGCGAACACCAAAACATCGTCGTTGACTTCATACTGAACGGCAAATCTCGGCGTTAAAATTGATACATTTTGTGACCGCGGAATGCCTGCAGCAATGAGGTCGGTTGTCGTGAGGGTCAACGCGCTCGTTGCCGTGTGCATCACGTCGATTTCTTTGGTCTCGTCGGTATAACGAATGCCCGTCGTCAATATGAGTTTCTCTGTGATGTTCCAATCCAATTGGACATACCCAGCGCCGGTATTCGTATCGTTTTCAAGCATCCGGTCATATTGCGGGGTTAAGAAGAACTGAGCGAAATCTGTCTGGTTGCGCTCTGACAGGAAGTAAACACCAGCGACATAATCGATAAAGCCATCAAAGAGTTGGCCGTTGGCTTTAATCTCTTGGCTGAACTGCTTGTGGACGCCGCGGTTGGCGATCGAGAAGGTTGAAGGTCCAGGATTGCCAAACACGGCTGCCGGCGTGAGGTCAGGTATTCCGTCTCCATCAGTGTCGCCAAAGATCGGTGCCGTGTAGAGCTCCCCATCAAAGAAGGGCAGTGTGAAGTCCTGATTCAGGTCAAACCAACCGGTGATGATCTCGATGTTCACTTCGTCGAAATCGAGTTCGAGGTTAGAGACAAGCAATAAACTCTCGGCTACGTTGCCCATGCCTTGGCCTGAGAGCAATCCGCCCAGCGTATTGCCCACGCCGCCTTCGGTGCTGATAAACGCGCCAGAAACCCGGGGGAGGTCAGTCGTTGCGACGGAGGCTTCGAAACGCGCTAAAGTGGTTGCGTTTACAGACGCGGCGCCAGGAAGGTCGCTGTCAAACACGTTGTCGCCATCAACCGGTGAGTTCGCTACGTTTGCGTAGTCAGAGTCCACATAAGTCGCTGATACGTTCCAGTTGACCAGCTCATTCGGCGTCCATTTTAAAGCGCCGCGGAGACCGTAAGAGCGCTCATCATTAATGTTCTCGTCAAGCTCAAAGCTGTAGGCATAGCCATCGTCATCGACGAAATAGGCGGAGACCTTTGTGCTCAACGTATCCGTGATCGGGATATCAACAGAGCCCCGAGCCGTAACACGTTCGAAGCGGCCATAGCTCACCTCTGCAAAGCCGCCAAACTCTTCACCCGGCTCCCGGAGCAATACGTTAATGGCACCACCGGTCGTGTTCCGACCAAATAATGTGCCTTGTGGGCCGCGAAGAACTTCAATGCGGTCAAGGTCGAAGAATGAGAAGTTATTAGCGTTCTGGCGGCTAATATAAATGTCGTCGATATAGGTGCCGACGGGTGGATCGAAAGTCGCAATCGATTCTGTATTACCAAGACCGCGGATGTAGTATGCGTTTGCAGATCCAAGTCCCGTATTATTACTACCAAACAGGTTTGGGATGTAGTCGGTCAAATCTAGAGCACTATCAATGTTTCGAATACGCAATTGCTCCTCGTCAAAGGCAGAAATGGCGATCGGCACATCTTGAATGCTTTGCGCACGGCGCTGAGCAGTCACTAAAATTTCTTCCAGGCCAAACCCGTCATCTTGCGCGGCGGCTGGGCTGGATATGCAGACAGCTGAGGCTGCGGCGCTGGCCAGAAGGGCAGCTTTCTTCACCATGAGGGGCTTATGGATCAGTTTTGTCATCGATTTATCTCTCCCTGACGACATATGGCCTCAGGCGGTTTTGTCGCTCTGAGCTTGCTTCGCACACTAATTCAATTATTTGTCCGGACAAGTTTGCTCATCATATTTTTTCCACAAAAGTTGAAACCGTTGCGCAAACGCCATAGTGGCGCGTCTGGGAGGCCCAAAAAAATGAAGTTTGACCCTTATCACTACATGCTTTTTTTCCACATCCTGCTGTTTGTCGTTTGGCTTGGCGTGGATTTGGGTGTGTTTACGCTGGGCCAGTATTTCAGAAAAAGAGAATTGCCCATGGAAACGCGGCTCACCGTTCTTCGGATCCTGGTGATTTGCGATATGCTGCCCCGCTCCGCTTGGGCCCTTATGGTGCCAACGACGCTGAGCCTTCTAGCTCTGGGCGGGTATTGGGCGTGGCAAGATGGCGGAGCTATTCCAACGCCGATGGTTTTCGCGTCCTGGGTTGTTGGCGGGTTTTGGCTATGGCTCGTCTGGAGTGCCTTCTTAAATGACCAAACGCCAAAGGCGGCAAAGCTGCGCAAAGTCGAATTCTGGCTCAAAGTGGTTTTGACGGCTTTTTATTTATGGCTTGGCCTTCAATCATTAGCGCTTGATTATCCCTTGGCACCCAATTGGCTTGCCAGCAAAGGGCTCATCTTTGGCGTGATTTTCGCCTTTGCCATCATGATTGACGTTGCGTTTAAGCCACTTGGTCCCGCACTCGGCGAGTTGATAGAGCAGGGGTCGACGACAGAGCGTGAGGACCGCGTTCTTAAAATCATGAACAACACCCGGGTTTGGGTGGTGACGCTCTACTTTCTGCTATTCGTGACCGGTTTTCTAGGGACGACGAAGCCGTTTTAACCTCCCTTCGCTTCACCTTCTACGGTGCGGAACAAGCGCTGCATGAATTCGCTGCGCCAGCCTTCTAGCGCGCTTTGCTCATCCGTGCTCAACGTGTGGGCTTCCAGGGCATTAGCAGGCATTTGGCCGTTCTCGGCCAGGTAGCTTTCAACCGCGGCAAGCCGTGAGCGGGTAACCCACAGTTCCGCTGAAAGCTCTAAAACCATGGCC
>CAKZYD010000358.1 GCA_937884085.1 uncultured Sphingomonadales bacterium
ACAGCTTACGGCCTGCAATGGACGTTATTTCGCTCTGCATTGGCCCCCGAAGCGACGCCGCAAGAAACATCAAGATCCTGGAAATCATCGCAAATCTGGTTTTGCCATGCCGCCGTAACAGGCCGTGACTTTCATCATGCCACCGAGCGCTATGCCCGCGGCGGCATTGGTCAAGCGGGCGTTACCGCCAAGCCTTTCCAGGCCTGGTGTGATGATTGGCAAATGGCAGGCGATACACTCAATCGGGTTACTCTAAATGCGGCAGGCCCAGACTTTTCCTACAGTTTGGAGCTAACAGCCGACAAGGGCTTGGTGCGACATGGGCTCGGGGGATATTCCGTTAAATCCACCACAGGACAGGCCAGCTACTATTATTCGCAGCCGCATTTTAGTGCTCAAGGTACCCTTCGGCTCGCGCGTGCAAACGGGGCAGAACCACAGGAAATCCCGGTGTCTGGATCAGCCTGGCTAGACCGGGAATGGTCATCACAACCGCTGGCTGAAAACCAAACGGGTTGGGATTGGTTCTCATTGAATTTTGACAATGGCGCCAAGTTGATGGCGTTCAGCCTCCGGCAAACAGACGAAGAGACCTACCGCTCAGCCACCTGGATCGCACCAAATGGTGAAAGCAGCGATCTCGCCCAACCGGCATTGACCCTTCGGCCAATGGATTTCACGCAGGTTGCCGATCGAAAAATCCCAACACAATGGTCGATCAAAAGTACAAACTCAGGCAAGCCGCTCGATATTGTTGTCACAGCACTAAACCCAAGATCTTGGATGGATTTATCTATTCCGTATTGGGAGGGTCCAGTCCGCATTAGCGGCAGTCACACCGGAACCGGATATCTGGAAATGACTGGATACTGATGTCGGTATCTGAGCGTGCTTTCAACTATCGAGCTTTAGGGCATAAGGGCGCCTGGTCTTAGCCTCAAATGGAGCAGATCACGCCACGTGACGCGACGATGGCTATAGTCAATGTCACGGGATAGCAAGAAACCGCCCTGCAGGCGCTGCAGCGCCCAATTGCCTAAGTGGCCCGCGTGACGTCGCGCATATATGCGCACCGGGAGTCGCAAATTTACGCATTTACGTTGACTTCGAAGATACATACCGTCCACCTTGTAGCCGCTCTAACCTATCGGAATTTCTGGATAAGCCAATGGATATCGTATCGGTGCCCCCTCGCCCATTTGCTTTTAGGTTTATGGGCGTTTGTTTGGCTTTGATGCTATCTTGCGCGGTCAGCCATGCGCAATCATCGGGCCGTAATGTCCTCATTTTAGACCCTGAAAAAAAAGCCGAAGGGCTGACCTCTGAAATAACGGCCGAGATTAATGCACTGCTATCTGATGTTACAGGCACATCTGTCCGGACTATCCAGGTCCCAGCGGCGGCAACAGACGCTGACATCGAAGCGCTAATAGCCCGGGTATATGCAGACCCCCAGGCGCAGGTGATTGTAGTGTCGGATCTGGGATTGAACCAAGCCTTTGCGCGCAAAGGCCGTTATGAAAAGCCAACTATTCTGCCGTTCGTGTTTGATGCGGCCTTCAACGGGCTGAAAGAGGTTAATGGGACCAGCGGCGTTGCAAATCTGACCTACACCGCACCGGACTTTGACCTCGCAGAAGAATTCAAAACCTATGCGAACATCGCACCGATACAAAACGCGGTTTTGATTTCAAACCAGCGCATCATAAACCGATTGAGCGAGGAAACGGCGGCCAATGCAATTCAGGCAGGAAAAGCCGCTGGTTTCTCGCTGTCCGTGTTGGGATTTGATGGGGATGTACAGGCTCTCATTACCGGACTTCCCGAGCAAACTGACGCGATTTTCATTGGCTTTCTGCCGTATTCCGATGCGGGGCAAGTGCAGGCCCTCATTAGCGCTCTGACGCAAAACGGCATTGCGACCTTCTCCCTATCAAGCGAACGCTATGTCTCCTACGGGGCTCTGGCGGCAAATGCCCCCGCGACTGATGCCAGCCGGATTGCCCGGCGCGCAGCAATCCATGTGGCGGAAATGCTGTCAGGTACGAAGGCGGAGACTCTGCCAGTTACCATTGATATGGTGGATCAGCTCATCATCAACATGGCCACCGCGCGGGCTATAAAAGTTGCGCCCAGCTTTGATGTTTTGAGCTCGGCCAAGCTGCTTAATGAGATCACCGAGAGTGTAGAGCGGGTTTATTCGCTCGCCCGGGTCGCGCGCGATGCTGTCGAAACCAATTTAACGCTCATGGCGCAGCGCTTTCAAGCCGAGGAAGCTAACGCCCGCATTGCAGAAGCCCGCGGCCAATTGCTGCCGCAGGTAACTGCAAGCGCCTCTTTTCTCGAACGTCGCAACACGATGAATGTATCGAACGGCTTATCAGCAAAACGGTCCACCGACGGGACATTGGAACTTTCTCAGTCCATCTTTACAGAAGAATTTTGGGCCGATTATCGCATTGAAAAATACGCCGCCTATTCTGAACGCGAACTTCTACGGGAAGTCGAGCTCGACATTATTGAAGCTGCAGTTGAAACCTACCTCTCCATCTTGAGGGAGAAAACCTCGTTTGAGCAGGCGTTATTTAATTTAGAAATTACCAGGGAGAATTTACGGCTGGCCAGCAACCGTGTTTCTGTTGGCACCGAAGACGCCTCAGACCTCTACCGTTGGCAAAGTGAATTGGCGACCGCAAGACAGGAGGTTCTATCGGCACGTGCGGATTTTGAACAACTCCGGCAAGAGCTTAATCAAATCCTGAACCGGCCAATTGATGAGCCTTTTGGGGTAACAGTTGAAACCCTTCAGAATCCAGATCTGCTCATTACAGATAGCCGCATCACACAGCTTATCAGCAACGCCTACGATCTGCAGATTTTGACCAACTATTTCGTTGAGCTCGGCTTGGACCGGTCACCAGAAATACAGCAGGCACTGGCATCTGTCGATTCAAACCGTCGCCAACTGAAAAGCGATAAGCGCCAACTCTGGCTACCAGATTTTTCCCTAGTCGGCCGCTATTCCAACAACTTCCAAGAAGACCGCGATACGTCACTTGGCGGTTTCCCTGGCGAAGATGATTGGTCGGTCTCCGTTGAGGCATCGATACCGCTGTTCGAGGGCGGCGCGCGTTTCTCGCGTATCAATCAAAGCCGGTTTGCGGTGCGCCAATCCGAAACGTCTTTGCGCAACATCGAGAACCAAGTTGAGCAAGACGTTCGCAATGCGATGGAATCGCTGACCGCATCCTTTGGTTCGATCCCCTTAGCGAAGGAAGCCGAAGAAGCCGCGCAGAAAAACTACGAGTTGGTCGCCTCGGCCTATGCTCAAGGCCAACGCGATATCATCAACGTTCTCGATGCGCAGGAATCCTTGGTTGATGCGCGAGAAGCGGCGCTCAATGCCGTATTCAATTTTCTCATTGACCTCATGACAACACAGCGGGCGATTGGCGGGTTCGATTTCTTTTTGGACGATAGCGAAAAGCTTCAGTTCACTGAGGAGCTCATCCGGCGCGTGCAGTTAAACCAGAGTAGAAGGCAGCCATAATGAAACACGCGTTGAGTGTCGCCCGGACAGCCCTAGTTGTTGGCGTTTTGGGCGCAACCCTTTGGGCTTGCGAGAGTGCAGAGGAAGCGGCTCAGGAAACCCCATTGCGAACCGTCAAGGTCACGCGCGTGAAAGCATTGGGCGATGTGAGCAACCGGACTTTCTCAGGCACAGTGAGCTCAACGAAAGAGACTAGCCTGAGCTTCCGCGTCTCTGGAACGGTGATTGAAAAAGCCGTGGCCGTTGCTGACAAGGTTGAGAAAGGCAACGTTTTGGCCAAGTTGGACCCAGCGCCGTATGAATTAGAGGTGCACCGCTCCATTGACTCCTTGCAAGAGGCCCGCTCTACCGCACGCAATGCAAAATCGAGCTTAGAACGCACGAAGCGCCACTATGAAGCCGGCAAT
>CAKZYD010000359.1 GCA_937884085.1 uncultured Sphingomonadales bacterium
GAGGGAATATTGTGCGCTGGCAGTCATGCCGCACCTCCAAAGCTCTGCAGTATGTCAGCCGCTTCCCGCATCATCTGATGTACAAGATCACCTGCGAGCGGCAAGTCTTTGACTTGGCCAACGCCTTGCCCGGCCAGTAGCGGCATTTGCTCCACATCGCCGGTGGCGTTGCCCATGGGGAGGAGATTGGAAAAGCGATTTATGGGAAGCACTTGAGGGCCGATCGCCATCTCGCCAAGCACGGGCTGGGTCATGGGGTCAGATGGCGCCTCATTCTCCCGACCCGCATATTCCTTCACAATCTCAGTCTTCAAAAGCCGCATGGGATTAAAGTCCGGCGTATCCTTTCCAAACAGCGAGGAGCGCACGGTGTCTTCGCCAGCGGCGGCAATCAGCTTGTCCTTATAAGCGGGCGCGATATTGGCCTCTTGCGTCGCAATCAGACGCGTGCCGACCCAGACGCCATCAGCGCCCAAGGCAAGCGCAGCAGCCACACCGCGGCCATCCATAATTCCGCCAGCCGCAAGCAGCATGGCCTCCGGAAAGGCATCCCGCATGGCCGGTAGCTGCACAAACAAAGGCAATGTTCCATAATTATGACCGCCCGCTTCTGTGCCTTGCACGATGAGACAATCAATGCCGTCCGCCAGCGCCGTCTCAGCCATAGCGATAGAACCGACCTGCTCCCACACCTTGATGCCAGCATCATGAAGCTGGTCAATCCAAGCTTTTTTGGGGTGGCCCCAGTGAAAGCTCACGACCTCCGGCTTTTCTGCGCAGCACATGTCGATATGTGCGTCGCCGGTAAAGATGGTGATGAAATTGACGTTGAGAGGCCCGCTCGCGGCTTGACGAAAGGCACCTATCATCGCGGCCCCACCTTCAGGTGGCAACTTGCCCATGCCAAGGGCGCCTATACCCCCAGCCTTGGTCACCGCAATGGCCAGTTCCGGTGTGGTTCCAGCAAAGGCTAGCCCTGCACAGGCAAAAGGATAGGTTAGGCCACAGTCGTGCGAGAACCGGGTCGTGAGCGGTCCTGATTGCGCCATCCTGATTGCCCCCCTGTTGCGCGGATTGAGAAATTACTTTAAGCCTAAAGCACCTGAGTGCAAGGGCTTAGAGCCTGACCTATCATTCCCCAGTTGAGGGCCCGCTGGCGAATTTTGTGTCCTGCAAGGCGCCAATCGGAAGGGATATCGCTGATATCGGTGAGGATTGGCAACGCTGTCAGGACGCAAAGGGCGGCGCGGGACCGACCTGGGGAATGATAGGTCAGGCTCTAAGTAGGGAACGGATGAAAAACAGACGAAAAGCAGCCTTCACCCGGCGCGCGGCCTTGCGCGTGGGCAGTGTGGGCTTGATTACGGTGACCGTCGCTGGTTGCCAGCAGGAGATGACACCTGCCGATGCGAAATCGGCAGGGGCCGCCTATCAAACGCTCAGCGACACCGAAGCGCTCACGTTAGAAGCGCTTGGCGAAACCCTGGTGCCTGGCGCAAAGGCTGCTGGTATAGCCCCTTATGTGGATGCTGGGCTCACCGCTGCCTCCGCCGACAGTCTTCTCATGATTCGCTATCTCGATGTGCCTGCACCTTGGACCGGTTTTTATAAGACTGGCCTGGCCGCGCTTGAAACATTTGCAAAGGGACAGACACGCACAAACTTCGCAGACCTAGATGCAGAGACACAGGCTGCACTAGTACGCACGATATCAGGTAGCCAACCGGACGGTTGGTCGGATGCAGGGGCGCCCCCTGCCCCATTCTTCTATTTTGCCCTGCGCGGGGATGCCATTGACGTGACCTGGGGCACACGCAAGGGCTTTGAAACCTTCGACCAGCCCTATCTGGCGCATATCGAACCGCCGGACACTCCATGGTAGCTGCGCCACAAACCACCATCCCAGACGAAACCGACGTCCTCATCGTCGGCGCCGGCGCCGCGGGCTGCGTCTTTGCCGCCGTTCTGGCGCAAGCGGGCAAATCCGTTCTGGTTTTGGAAGCTGGCCCAGGCTGGGAAGACGAAGACCTTATCTCCTCAGGTATTTGGTCGCGCAAACTGCGCTGGGGCGGGCCAAGCACCATATCAACCGGAGAACACCCAGCGGGCGTCGGTTTTAACTCCGGCTGGGGCTTTGGCGGCGCGGCGCTGCATCACTATGGTACCTGGCCGCGCATGTTCCCTGGTGATTTCAGCATGGCTAGCGATCATGGCAAAGGCCTTGATTGGCCGTTCTCTTATGACGCGCTGCAGCCCTATTATGACCGCGTCCAAGCCTTTGTCGGTATTTCGGGCGACAGTGCAGCCGAGCCGTGGCGGCCGCCGGAGGATGCCGATTATCCGCTGCCGCCGCTGGCGATTTTTAACCAAGCACGGCTCATCGCGAAGGGCTTTGAAAAGCTGGGGTTAACGACAGCCCCCTCCCCCATGGCCATTTTATCGGAACCCTATGGCGACACAGGCCGCGAGCCGTGCATCTATGATGGCTGGTGCGATGCAGGCTGCCCGATTGGCTCCTTAGCCAATCCTCTGGTGACGTATATGCCCGCGGCCAAGCAGCATGGCGCTCTTTTCCAATCCCGCGCCATGGTGACACACATCCACACCAATGCAAAAGGCGATACCGCTACCGGCGCGGACTACGTGGACGAGGCAAGCGCAAAACACCAGGTCAAAGCCAAGCTGGTCATCCTAGCGGCGTCTACCATCCACAATCCTGCCATCCTGCTAAACTCGGTGAGCGAAGCGCATCCAGCGGGCCTCGGCAACCGAAATGACTTGGTGGGCCGCTATTTCATGACTCATTCTATCGCGCCTATCTATGGCTTTTTCGATGATGAAGACGCAGAAAACTACCTCGGTGTAACAGGCGCCCAGATGTTCAATGTGTCTTTGAAAGACGAGCCAAAGGATGGCGCATTTGGTGCCCTACAATGGCTGATTGGCCCAGTCGTCAAACCCAATGATCTGCTTGGCGTTGCCATGAGCCGAGCCGACCTATTCGGCAAAGATCTGGAAGCCTTTATGCAGCGCGCCACCCGGCATATGGGCGTCATGTTCGGCTTCGGTGAAGACATCCCGCAGTTTGATAACCGCGTTGAACTCAGCGAATCGCTGGGTCCAGACGGCACCCGCCTCCCGCGCGTCGTCCACCGCTTTGATGCGGATGGGCTCGGCGTCAACACTTATGCCAACACGCTTGGCCTCAGCATCATGGTCGCTGCCGGCGCCAATGACCCCTGGGCTGCACCGCGCGCCTCCGCCCACCTCATCGGCGGGACGGTTATGGGCCAGGCAGCCGAGACGTCCGTCGCCGATGGCTATGGCCAAGTGCATGATGTGCAAAATCTATTCCTAGCTGGGCCAGGGCTGTTCCCGACGTCGGGTTCTTCCAATCCAAACTTTACCAACCATGCCATCTCCCTGCGCGCGGCAGAGTATATTGTGGAGCGTTGGGGCGGGCTCACCGGGTAACGCTCACAAAACCAGCGCGGCGCCTTTTGCCCCAACTGGCCTTTCGCCTAGGACAATAAGCGCCAATTTCGTTGACCGAACTTTCCACTCTGGTATTTTTGCACACAGCGGTTGTCAGTAGGGGCAAATTATCATGACCAAAACAGTGGCCTTAGCAGGCGCAGCCATGCTGGCTGCCATAACTATTCCGGCGCAGGCTGGCATTTTCGATACTATAAAGGACGGCATCGTGCGCGAAGCCAAGCAAGTGGCGGTCGAGAAAGCCAGCGATGCAACCGGGCTCAATATGAGCTGCGCCTCCTATTCTGGCAGCGTCGACGTCATGACGCGCTGTATGGAACACTCCGTTGGGAACGCTATCAGCCGCGATTTTGGCAATTTTTTACGCGACGGCGATTTGGAAAGCCAAGAAAGCTCCGTCATGTCGACTATCTTCACTGGTGAACCAGCGATTTGGTCGAATAGCGAAAGCGGCACATCGGGCGAAGCAAAAGTCGTGAAAGAAAAGACCAAGACCAAAAAGAAGAAGGTCGTGGTGCTGAAAGACAAGGTCGAGACCGTGCCAGAACTTGACCTCATCGGTGAGAATTACCGCGCAAAAACCGGCACCAATGTGCGCGGCGGACCGGGCACCGACTATTCGGTGGTCGGACGCCTCAATAGCGGCGACGTGGTCAATGTTGTTGGAAAGGTCTCGGGAGATGAGTGGTATATGATTAGCCAAGGCGGTGTCGGCACAGGCTATGTGTTCCTAGAACTGCTGGAACCGGCCGCATCAATGGATGCGACAGTGGTCGGCGCGCCTGAAGGTGACGTGGCTGAAGTGAAAACCAAGACCAAACAAACGTGTAAAACCATCGAGCAAACCGTTACGGGTCCAGACGGCGAAACCAAGAAAGACACAATCAAGGCCTGTCAAGGCCCCAACGGCTGGGAAATCGTCTAGGCCGTAAACTCATAAATGGAGACGCCCGGGATGGCCCAGAGGGTAATTTTGGGTAGGAGAGGTCTTGAAAGCGGGCCTAAAGGCCCGGTGAAAGGCTTCGACGCACCCAAAATTACCCTCTGGGCCACCGCTTTAGCGGCGCGCGCAAAATAAAGCCTGGACAGCGTCGCATCGTCAGTTGCGATGCTACGGCATCGCGCCGCTCCTAACTCCTTGCCAGGCTTTATTTTGCGCTGCGTCACGGGCATCTCCATTTATGAGTTTATGGCCTAGTTCATTCTGCTGCGATTTCTTCTGCGCTTGAAATGTGAAGATGCTGGTCGAGTTTCCTTTCGGCTGAACGCGGTGATGCTGCGGGCGTAAACCGTGCGACCCTTGGGCAACATGTTCTGTCGAGGAGCTATATTCACATTGAAAAACCTCCTCCTTCAGCTCTCGGTTCCAACACACCTGCCTTTTTCTTCCGAATACTTTCATTTAAGTCTGTCTAAGTACTGAAATAATAAATTGATTTACATCAAAAGTCTACCATTTTTCGTAATAGGTCAGATTATGACAAAGTACTTATTGAACCTATAGATATTATGAAGCATGAATTATTTTAGATTCTCAAGTCTATATTTGTAAAATATAAAAAGCCATCGAGATTTCTGATTAAGTTATTGATATATAGGGGTAAATATCGACGATCTATCGATCGCGGGCGACTAAAGCCATCGGGGCGGCTGACCTGACGCAGCAGGGCAATTTCCGCCAAGAAAACGATTTGGTGAGTCACCGCGTTAGCCCAGCAATATGCAACGATGCATAAGGGTAATGATAGAACAGTCGTTTATTGCTCTCCAGCTAAGTGCGATCAGATAGGCTGTCTATCTTACCAAGCAGATCCTTGAACTCTGGCGTTTTTGGCGCCGCAAAGTGGAAATTCTTCCACAGCCGGGTCATTTCGGTGAAATAGGCGCGCGCATCGGCTTTTGTGTCGAAGGCATAGCTGCGCGTTAAAATGCTGTGAAGCTTATCGAACACCAGTTTCTGCCGCTCAAAAGGCGCGGATGCGTCAACTGCATCAAAGGCGTCTTGCTGCAGGTAGGCCATGTCGAGCAGCAGCGACTTCTGGTAGGTCACATAGTCTTCGCTGGTAATCCCCTCCTCTCCCGTGACTTGCATCATTTGCTCAATGCTCTCGCCATCTTTCAGGATGGTTGATAGCTGGGCGACCTTGTCGACCCAGCCGGCGCCGTAATGCGCATCAAACCAGGGCCGAAGCTGCTCCAAATAACGCGACCAGGATAGCAAGGGGTCAACCGCTGGGTAAAAGCGCTTATAGGCCCGCGCCGCTGAGAGGCCGAGGAAGCATTTGACGGTCGATAACGTCGCCTGGGTCACAGGCTCATCAAAATTTCCGCCTGCCGGGGATACGGTGCCAATGATGGTGAGGCTACCCATGGAGCCGTCATTGGTCTCAATGAGACCAGCGCGTTCGTAGATGCCTTTGATGTTTGATTCCAGATAAGCGGGGAAACCCTCTTCGCCCGGAATCTCTTCCAAGCGCCCGGAGGTTTCGCGCATCGCCTGCGCCCAGCGTGAGGTGGAATCAGCAATCAGCAGAACGTCCAGCCCCATTTGCCGATAATATTCGCCCATCGTCACGCCGGTGTAAATCGAGGCTTCCCGCGCAGCTACGGGCATGGAGGAGGTGTTGCAAATGATGATGGTGCGGTCCATGAGGCTGCCACCGGAGACGGGGTCTACCTGCTTTGGGAAATCGGTGATGGTTTCAACCACTTCGCCAGCGCGTTCCCCACACGCCACGACAATGACGATATCAACATCGGAGAAGCGTGATATCAGGTTTTGCAGCACCGTTTTGCCAGCGCCGAAGGGCCCTGGGATGCACGCCGTCCCGCCGCGTGCAATCGGGAAGAAAGTATCAATCAAACGCTGGGTCGTGGCCACGGGCTGGGTTGGGTATTGCCGTTTGGAATATCCTTCCTTGAGCAAGTGGGCGTTTAGGGGTCGGCGCACCGGCCAGGTCTGATACAGCCCAACATCGTGTTCAGCTCCCTGTTCATCGGTGAGTCTTGCCACCATTTCACCGCCGCGGACGGCATCTTCGCGCACCCATGTCACGCTGAAGCTGCCTTTCCAATCAAAGGGGACCATGATTTTGTGGCTGAACCGGCCTTCTGTCGTGGTCCCAAGCAGATCACCGGCCCTTACCGTATCACCAATGGTCACGCTTGGCGCGAAGGCCCATTTGTCGGCCCGGTCTAGCGGGTCAACTGCCGCGCCGCGCGGCAGAAAAATTCCGAATTTGGACGATAGTTCAGACAAGGGCGCTTGTAGGCCGTCATAAACCCGGCTCAAAAGGCCTGGGCCTAGGGTGACCGACAGCATGTCGCCTGATTGTTCAACGGGGTCACCGACGGCAACGCCTTGCGTACTTTCATAAACCTGCGCGTCCGCCGTTCGCCCGCGCACGCGCAAGATTTCCGCCTTCAAGCGTTCCTGGCGCCCATCCTCTCCGCGCCGTGAGGGCAGAATGTAGACGACTTCATTCTTCACCAAGCGCCCCGGCACATCGTCCTCATCCAGGCCCACTTCGATTTCCACCAAATCATCTTGCACTGCTGTGATGCGCGCGGTCGCTTGCGAGGTGTCCGGCGCTAAGGCATCCGATGCAGTCTTCATGCGGCTCTCTCCCGTGTTAGGTGATTGGCCGCTTGCAGGCCGTCGTCTAGCATTTTTGAAAAACGGCGGGCGGCCGCTTGTGCATTATAGCGTGTCCAGCGCTCCACAAGGCTCCATCGCAGGACGTAGATTACCACCGCTTCCAAATCGAAGTGGTGCAGCGCGCCATAGCGGCGCAGGTCCCTTTCCACCAAGCTGAGCAGCAGGCGTTCAAGCGCATAGCTATCTCCCTCCGTCAGCAGCCGGTCCGCGTCTTTTAACCATGGAAAGACGCGCTCAAGGCCGAAGGCGGGAGCCTTCCAATTGCGCGCGATAACGCGGCGCCAGCGGCCATATCCCCAGCGTCCGTCTGCCGCTGGCGGCGCCTCGCCGGCTGCGCGCTGGCGCAGCGCGGCCATACACAGCCGGATGTGCATACGGCTGTCGATAACCCCAAGCAGGGTTTGACTGGTCGTCATGCGTTTTGCAGTTTCCACGCGCGCCAGCAATGCCGCATCATTCATATCAGCCTCCATGCAGCGCCATTCGAGTGCCTGTTCGATGGCGATTAGAACCTGGTGGTCGGGCTCACTGAGCTGCTTGAGACGGGCGTCAAGGCGCAGCCGGGAGAGCGGCGTTTGCGTTTCCGCAAACAGCGGGCCTGGCGCTGGCAGGCTGGACATCAGCATGATGAAAGTGTGTTCGGATGTCATTGCTGCCTCCTTGTGCCGCTTGCTATTTCACAATCCCTTCCAGGATTGCACGGAAGCGCGGCTGGAGATGCTTTGCCAGCATTTCAGCGACCGTATCATCGGTCAAATCAATTAACACATCATCGTCTTCCAGGTAGATTTGAGCGCCAGCGGCGAAATCCGAGGAGGGCGAGAACGTGACGCCGTCACGGACGATATCGCCGGCCAGGCCACGCACAAAGTCTGTAACTGGTCCGTGTTCCAGCTCATCGGCATTATCCCTGAAGTCATCCGCGCTGAGGGCCCTCTCCGGTAGCAACACTGTGAGCGACTCTTTGGCGTGTGCGTGGGCGCTGGCGCGTCCCGCTAACTCCAGGATGAGCGTGCGCAGAAACTCTGGGTCGCTCATTTCCTTTGAAACAAGCCGGTGCACATCTGCGCGAAACCGGTTTGTCATTTGTGTTTTCAAGTCCAGGATGGAATCGCGCATGGCGGCTTTAAGGGCATCCTCGCCTGCGCGCTTAAGGGCTGCACTTTCTGCATGGGCCGCGTCTTTCATGGCTTGCGCATCTTGGCTCGCATCGGCGCGGATTTTGGCAGCCTCGGCCTTGGCATCCTCAATCAAGGCCCGGGCTTCTTTGCGGCCGGCTGCAACGCCGTCCTCGCGCAGCCGGGCAAGCAGTTCATTCACGCCTTTGGACGCGCCAGTTTCAATGGCCGTATTCTCTGTCATAGCAGCGCGTCCTCTATGGTGCTGCGGGAATGCCGCCGGCTGCGACAAGCGCAAACACAAACGCAAACACGGCAAACCCTTCAATAATCGCTGCGGGGGCAAGCGAAATTCCAAAAATTTCTGGTTTGTCTTTGGCGGCGGCAATGGCCGAGGCACAGGCCTTGCCTTGCCAGATACCCACCACCAGGAAGGCAAGCGCAGACAGCAGTCCGATCGCGAAAAGCCCACCTGCATTGTCCGGTGTGACCGGCCGATTGAGCGTGAACATCACCACGATGCCATAGATGACCAAGGTGGATGGCAAAACGGACATGCCGACAAAGCGGCCATAGCCACTTTCGGTTTCGAGCATCGCGCCCACGCTGGCAGAGCCTGCCAGCGCGCAGCCCATGCCGCTACCGATGGCGCCGAGCGCCACGGGGGCATAGATGCCCACCCAACCCAGTAAAATCATAAACTCGTTCATGTCGCTTCCAGTCGTCGTTCGCAGAAGGGGGTGAAAGCTTCGCCTTCCTCGTCAAAGCCCCATTTGAAAAATTCGATGTAATTGAGCCGCAAGCCGTGGACCACGCCGCTGATAATGGCGAGCGCGAGGTTGAGAGCATGCCCAAGCAGCAGGATGAGTGCAGCAGCCAAGAAGCCAAGCCCCGGCAGCGCTTCCTGAGCGCTGCCAGCCAACTGGTTGAACGTTACCGCAAGGGAGGCGCTGGCCAGGCCCAGCGCGAACAAGCGCATGTAGCTCAAGATATCGCCAAAGGCCGTCATGGCGCCGGCTAAGGCTTGGGCGCCATCTAAAAGACGCTTGATTTGACTGCTGAGGCCCATGCCTTTTGCTGTGCTGGAAAACAGGAAGATCAGCCCAAAGCCTAGGCAGAGAGCTGGGATGGCGACCTGGTTTAGGGACGCAGAGGGTTGGACGGCATAGAGCAGATAGCCGCTGATCGACACGGTGATCCAGCCGAGTTTGGACAGCATATTGGGCGCAGTGCGATGCACATAGGCTGACAGCATATTGGCGATCACGATGTGGAGAACCCCGACCCCGATGGAGAGCCGCATCATGGTATCAAAATCGTTGATCGATAGGATGTTGAGCCGTGCCAGCAGGCTGCCGTCCGGCGGTGCCGCGCCAAAATAGCTGCCCACCAAAGCCCCATAGAGGCATGTGGCAATGACCAGCCATGCGCCCAGGGTTCGGTATGAGCGTCCACGTACTGTACTGCCCAGGCGGCCCCAAAATACAGCTAGGCCAAGACCAAGGACTGCGCCATAGCCTGCATCGGCCATGATCATCGCGAAGAACAAGGGGAAGGAGACCAAGAGCAGCAGGGTCGGGTCCCAAGACCCATAGCGCGGCACTTGGTAGAATAAGGATAGATCAACGCCGGATTGCCGTATTTCAGGCTGGCGCAGCAGGGTGGGTGGCACCTCGTCAGGTGCGGGGTCGTTGCTATGCAAGGCAAGGCCATGTGCTGTCGCAAAGGCTTCAATCTGCGCCAATTGATCCGTCGGCGCCCATCCTTGCAGGGCGACAAGCGCTTCATCTCCATAACTTGCCTGGTCCGCGCGGCGCAGTTCAGCTTGGTTCTCCGCGGCCGTCAAATTCGCTTCAATCAGGCCGATGTACCGCGTCAGCGCGCTGCGCTCAGCCATCAAATCATCGATATGAATTTCCGTTTCGCGGACCTCTTCGCGCAAAGCTTGCAGAGGCTTTGCGCCCATATGAACACGCGGTACGGGCAACAGGTCTGGCGCCGGCTCATCCTGGGAAATGACAACCACATAGGCAAATCGATCATCCATCGCCGAAATAGACCAGGGCAGTGCAATGGAACCGAGCGCGTCTATCTGGCGGCGGGGCAACACGTAAAACCACAGGTGATAACCAGCCGGTGCGCCGTCTTCGGGAAAGACAATATTACCCCAAGGCTGCACCGCTTCTATCCGCGTTGCTAGATAATCGCGTTTATCTCTTGCCAGTCTGAGCTGTGTCTTCAGGTCCAGTGTTTGGGCCACGATAGCGTCAAATACAAAGCCAGATTCGCGCAGCACTTGGCGCCGCTGATACGCCGTCTCGCGCAAAAATGTGAGCGCTTTGCGGGCATCTGCGCGCGCTGGACCAGTTCTGCCTTCACCTGCGTCCTTGCTGTCTGCCGCACTCTGAAACGGGGTTAAGTGCAGGCAGCCAAGCTGTTGGAGGCCCCGCAGCAGGATGGGCTTGTCCTGCGCGGGACCAAAAACAGCAACGCGGTTGAGGGGCGCAATGCTCATGCGGCCACCGAACCTTGATCGGCGCTGGGGGCCCGGTGTTTTTTCTTAGACAGCTTTGATCGGACAACAGCACTGACTTGCTCGTCTGAAAGATACACCTTTATCCGCTTGATATTCGCCTTGGTGCGCGGGATGAGGACTTTCTCAAACAGATTGACCCGTTGCCGGATGGTTTTGACCGCGCCGTCCAATATGGCGATGCGCTCTGCTTCAACTTGACGCCGCAAATGCAGCTCCAGCGCTGCGCCGAGCCGTTCGGCTACGAAATCGACCCAATGCGGCTTGGTGAATTTGCTATAGGCCTGGGTTTCCAGGTCAACGGATTGCAAGGTGGGAAGGGTCACACCCACCAGATTTTGTGTTTCATGGCGCACAGCCTTGATGCGCACCAACCCGTCTAAGGACACGCTGGTATTGGCCAGCATCGGCGCTTTTGCTCCCAAATCGAGGGTGCCGGCTTCAATTTCGCGCTCCGTCGCGGCAAGCGCCTGTTTTGCCTTGCTGTGCTCTGCCATCAATTGCTGGCGCTTGAGATCGAGCGAGGGCAAGAACCGCTCAAAGGTTTTGAGGCTGCTAACTTCGCGGGCCAGGGCGGACTTATTGAGCTGCAGTCTAGCCATTGGCCATGTCCAGCTGTGTTGATGATGCCGGCTCAGGCGCTGCCGCTGGGCTCTGCGCGTCTTGTGCCGGGAAATATTTATCAATCAGCGCTTGCTTCATCAGCAGTTCGTCTGCGTCAAAGCATTCGGCCAATGTTTGCCAGCTTAAATCCAGCGCGTCTTCCAGTGGCATGGAGACATCAATCTTCATAAAGCGTTCGCGGAATAGGGCTGCGAATTTCAAAAGGCGCTCGTCAAAGGAGGAGAGCTAAAAGGCCATCGCTTGCTTCTGTTCTGCATCGCAGCCGCTGGCATAAAAGCGGATCATGGTATTCATGATCTGGCCGTGATCCTCGCGGGTGGCTTTGCCAATGACATTCTGCTTTAGCCGCGAGAGCGAGCCAAAAGGGTCGATCACGCCGCTGTGCAAATAGAACTGGCCTTCGGTGATGTAGCCTGTGTTATCCGGAACAGGGTGTGTGATGTCATCGCCTGGCATCGTGGTTACGGAGAGGATGGTGACCGATCCGCCCTTGGCATAATTGCAGGCTTTCTCATAGCGGCTGGCAAGCTGTGAATAGAGGTCGCCCATATATCCCCGATTGGAGGGTACGCGCTCCATGGAGATCCCGACCTCTTTGAGCGCATCGGCATAGGCTGTCATGTCGCTCATCAAGACCAGGACGCGTTTGCCTTCCTCCACGGCAAAGCGTTCAGCGATGGCCAGTGCCATGTCGGGGACAAGCAGCCGCTCGACAATTGGGTCAGACGCCTGGTTCACGATCATCACGGTTCTGGCAAACAGACCAGAGTCTTCAAAGGCCTGCCGGAACATGTGAAAATCGTCAAAGATGAGGCCCATGCCGCAGAACACGACAACGTCTGCATCCGCTTGCACGCCGATACGGGCGAGGAAGGGGTTATAGGGCTCTCCAGAGACCGAGAAGATGGGGATTTTCTGGCTTTCAACCAGGCAGTTAAAGACGTCTATCATCGGCACGTCGGTGCGGATCATCTTGCTCGGGACAATCCGATCCATGGGATTAACAGACGGGCCGCCGATGGTGACTTTCCGCTCCAGGCTCAGGTCTGGGCCGCCATCAATTGTCTCGCCCACGCCGTTGAAGACGCGGCCTAAGATATTCTCAGAATATGAGACTTCCATGGGGTGACCGAGGAACGTTACCGATGCGGTGGTCGAGATGCCCTTGGTGCCCGAAAATACCTGGAGGGATACCAAGTCGCGTGTGATAGCGATCACTTGGGCAAAGGACCGCGCGGTCCCATCTTCTACCACGGCTAAGTCTCCAAGGCGCGCTGCGGGCGCTTCACCTGGCCCTGCAAGCGGAACATGCACGCGCAAAATATCGCCAACGATTTCGGTGATGCGCGAATAGCGCATGATGGTATCCATCATGGCGCAGGACTCTCTTTGGCAATGCCTATGGGTAGTAGCCTGAGCGACATTTCGGGCGGCTCTTCGTCGATCAGTAAAGATGCATCGGTGGCGGCAAGGACCGTCTCGACGGTTTGTCCAGGGCCCACCTCCCGCAAGATCAGTCCTGCATCGCTGGGTTCAATGACGGCCATCTCCGTGACGATGAGGTCAACGCGCCGCAGCGCTGTGAGGGGCAAGCTGCAGGTCTCTTTGATCTTCGGTTTGCCTTTGGCGGTGTGGGTCATCGCCACAACGACCCGGCGCGCGCCAGCCACCAGGTCCATGGCGCCGCCCATACCCGGCACCATTTTGCCCGGGACCGTCCAATTGGCCAGCCGCCCGTCGGAATCGACTTCAAGGCCGCCAAGCACCGTCATGTCCAAATGGCCACCGCGGATCAGCGCAAAGCTGATGGCGCTGTCAATCGACGCTGCGCCTGGGACTGCCGAGACAAAGCCGCCGCCCGCATCGGTCAAAAATGGATCTTCCATCCCTTCAGGCGGCCGCGCGCCTAGGCCAATGACGCCATTTTCGGCCTGAAAGAAGACATCCTCAACGCCGGCGAGGAAGCCCGCCACACGGCTTGGCAAACCAATCCCCAGGTTCACCAACATGCCTGAGCGGACCTCTTCAGCCACACGTGCTGCAATAATATCTTTCGGATTGAAGCTGCTTTTAGACGCAGGAAGTTCGAGTGTGATTGTCATGGTCAGGCGGCCCTTTCCAAAACATGGCTGACCAGAACGCCGGGCGTTTTAACGCCGTCTGGCGGAATAACGCCGACGGGGACAATCGTTTGTGCTTCAGCAATCACGGTGTCCGCGGCCAGCGCCATGATGGGATTAAAATTATGGGCGGTGAGCGCATAATTCAGGTTGCCCACATAGTCCGCCTCATTGGCTGCGATGAGCGCGAAATCAGCGCGCAGCGGCGTCTCAAGCAGATAGTCGACGCCGTTTATAGCGATGATTTGCTTGCCGTCTTCGACAGGGGTTCCAAGCCCCGTCTGCGTCAGGACGCCGCCAAGTCCGCTTCCGCCTGCCCTGATGCGCTCGACCAAGGTGCCTTGCGGGGACAGTTCAACGGCGATCTCTCCGCTGATCATCTTAGCCTGGGTTTCGGGATTGAGCCCAATATGGGAGGTGATAAGGGTTTGCACTATGCCGGCGGTAATGAGCTTGCCAATCCCAACGCCGGGCTGGGCCGTATCATTGGCGATGATGGTCAGGTTTTTTGGCGCACGGTCGACCAGCGCATCAATCAGCCGGTGCGG
The DNA here is from genome assembly GCA_937884085.1 of uncultured Sphingomonadales bacterium. GTDB lineage: Bacteria > Pseudomonadota > Alphaproteobacteria > Sphingomonadales > CAKZYD01 > CAKZYD01. The sequence continues at coordinate 14,097 of CAKZYD010000359.1, forward strand.
GGAGCCGACGCCCATGAAGCCGCCGATCATCACCGTCGCCCCATCAGCTATGAGGGCAGCCGCCGCCTCCGGTTTTAAAGCGTTTTTCATCGTGCGGCCCTCATCTTGTTTGGTGATGCTGTGTCATCGAGGTGCGGTTCTGCAGCGCATAGAAACTGCTGGGTTGCCTTTGCAATGACCCGCTCTTCATCGGTTGGGATTATTAGGATCGGGACGCGCCCCGAGCTGATGACGGATTCATTGCGCTGGTTGGCCGGTTCATGCACGCGCAGGCCCAGATAATCCAAATCCCGCACGGCGTCTGAGCGGATGGAAGGCGCATGCTCGCCAATGCCGCCGCAGAACACCAGCGCATCAATGCCCCCCAGCACAGCGGCCATCGCACCGATTTCCCGCCGAAGCCGGAAGGTAAAATAGTCATCCGCCTGCCGTGCCTCGCGCGTTTTACTACTCAACAGGGTGCGCATATCATGGCTGATGCCCGACAGACCTTTCAGGCCGCTTTCCTTGTAGAGAAGCGTCGTGATGTCTTCTGCCGACATGCCTTGATCTAGAAGATAGAGGATAACGCCCGGATCAAGTTGCCCGCACCGCGTTCCCATGGGAAGGCCGTCGAGCGCGGAAAACCCCATGGTTGAGCCGATGCTCACACAATCATTGAGCGCGCACATGGAGGCGCCGTTGCCAAGATGGGCGACAATGACCCGCCCCTTAGCAATGTCTGGCGCGTCCTTGCGCAGATTCTCGGTGATGTACTGATAAGACAGACCATGAAAGCCATAGCGGCGAATGCCTTGGTCATAGAGGTCGCGGGGCAGCGCAAAGGTGTCATTCACCCAAGGGTGGTTTCTGTGAAAGGCGGTGTCAAAACACGCAACTTGGATGGCATTGGGAAACGCCTCTTTCGCAGCAGCCACGCCGGCCAGATTGGCGGGTTGATGCAGCGGGGCAAGCGGCGAAAGCGCCTTTAGCTGGCTCACGATAGCACGCGTTAGGAGTGCGGGGCCGTCAAAGTCTTGCCCGCCATGCACAACACGGTGGCCAATGCCAGACACGCGGTGACCCTTTAAGGCGGGTTCAATGGCCTCTAAGATGACGCTGAGCGCCGCAGCCTGGCTGTCTGCGGCTACCGGCTTTTTAGTGTGTGCCTCGCCGTGCTGTAGCGACAGGCGAGCAGATGTGCCGATGCTTTCGACCTGGCCATGCGCTTGCGGGCTCAAACCGTCATCACTGAAATAGACCGAGAATTTCACCGACGAGCTGCCGGCGTTGAGCGTTAAAATAGCGGTCACGGCTTTGCTCCTTCATAGGCGAGAACGGCAAGCGCGCAGGACGATAACCGCGCTTTTGCACTATCAGCGCGGCTGGTGAGAATGATTGGGCATTTGCAGCCCAGCACGAGCCCAGCCG
>CAKZYD010000360.1 GCA_937884085.1 uncultured Sphingomonadales bacterium
GAGCCAATCATGGTGCCAGCGCGCAGGCTTTCTTCTTCGCTAAATTCAGTGAGCCCAGAATCTTCGAAAGCTTGCGCCGCTGCCGCGATGCCGAAAACAATGAAGGGGTCAATTTTGCGAATGTCCTTTGCGGAGACAAAGGCCTCCGCATCAAAGCGCTCGGAGTCGGCCTCATCTGTAGGGACTTCGCAGGCAATCGAGGTCGCAAACCCCTCAGTATCGAAATGTGTGATTTGGCCTGCGCCGCTTTTGCTCTCAAGCAGGCGTGACCAAGAGGCCGCTGCATTGCCAGCAAGCGGCGTCACAAGACCAATACCGGTGACTACGACACGGCGCATAAGTGTCTCCCCAAATTGGTACCCTTAAACGAACCGGGCTTTAGCTCCAGGCCCAAAGAGCCTGGCGACTGGGTTTTCAGCATACCCCGCACAGGAAGCGTGCGCGGCGAATTTTGTATCAGTCGTCGCTGTTTTCAGTGATGTATTTCACAGCATCGCGCACAGTGACGATGTTTTCAGCGGCATCATCAGGGATTTCGACCCCGAATTCTTCTTCAAAGGCCATCACGAGTTCGACTGTATCCAGGCTGTCGGCGCCCAGGTCGTCGATGAAGCTGGCATCGTCAGAGACTTTCGCTTCGTCCACACCGAGCTGTTCTACAACGATTTTTTTGACCTTGGCTTCTACGTCGCTCATGCAAATGTCCTTTGTGATTGTTCCACTCTAACAGGTGTTGGCGGCTGCTTTGCAGCGTTTACCTTAAAAAATCAAGCTCCGCCTAGCGTATTGAACGCCGTTCGATCAAGCGCAAACACGTTAAAAACGCGTTATCAGAGCATCGCCATGCCGCCATTCACGTGCAGCGTCTGCCCTGTGAGATAGCTGGCTGCATCGCTCGCGAGATAGGCAACCGCGCCCGCCACATCTGCGCCGCTGCCTAGCCGACCGGCTGGAATTTGGGCAGAGAGCTTTTCTTTTTGTTCGTCTGACAACACATCCGTCATAGCCGTCGCGATAAAGCCGGGTGCAACACAATTCACTGTGATGTTGCGGCTCGCCACCTCGGCGGCCAAAGCCTTTGTCCAGCCGACCATGCCTGCCTTTGAGGCCACATAATTGGCCTGACCGGGATTGCCGACGGCGCCGACCACAGAGCTGATATTGATAATCCGGCCCGCACGCTGCTTCATCATGGAGCGCAGGCAGGCTTGGGCGAGCTGGAAGGCGGCAGTCATATTGACGGCCACAACCGCGTCCCAGTCGTCAGCTTTCATACGCATGGCCAGGCCATCGCGCGTGATGCCGGCGTTGTTGACCAGAATATCGATGCCGCCCATCGCTTCAATTGCCGCTGGGATAAGACCGCTCACGGCCTCAGGGTCGGACAGATTGGCTGGCAGGATATGCGTCTCGCCCGGCAACGTGGCGGCAACCTCAGCCAGTTTTTCTTCCCGCGTGCCAGACAAGCCAACGACGGCCCCCAAAGCCGATTATTGGCTGGCGATGGCTGCGCCAATGTCGCCGCTTGCGCCGGTGACCAGGGCTCTTTTTCCAGTGAGGTCAATCATGATGTCGTCCTAGTTGGCGAGAAACGCGTCTATATCTTCTGGGGTTCCGACTGCACTTGCTGCCAAGCTGCGGTCAATACGGCGGGCAAGACCGGTAAGCACTTTGCCAGACCCAAGCTCAACCAGCTCGGTCACCCCTTGGCCCGCTATCCAGGTGACAGATTCGCGCCAACGCACCGCGCCGCAGACTTGCTCGACCAGCAGGTTTTTCAGCTCGGCAGGGTCCTCTACGGCATTAGCGGTCACATTGGTCACGATGGGGCGGACAGGCGCCGCGAAGGCTATATCGGCCAGCGCTTCAGCCATCTCGTCAGCCGCTGGCTGCATCAAGGGGCAATGAAAGGGCGCGCTGACAGGCAGCAGCATCGCTTTGCGCGCGCCCTTCTCTTTGGCAATCTCGGTCGCGCGTTCAACGGCGGCTTTATGGCCGGAGACGACGACTTGGCCGTCTGCATTGTCATTGGCGGGGGTGCAAATCTCGCCTTGTGCGGCCGCCTCGGCCACGGCAGCAGCGTCCTCGAAGTTCAGGCCGAGCAGCGCCGCCATAGCGCCTTGCCCCACCGGAACCGCGCGTTGCATCGCTTGGCCGCGCCGCTTGAGAAGGCGGGCAGTATCGGCCAGCGACAGGCTTCCAGCGGCGCAGAGAGCGGAATACTCGCCCAAAGAATGGCCGGCCATATAGGCGGCGCTCGACATCTCAACCCCCGCTTCGGCGAGCATGCGCACCGTAGCAATGGATACGGCCATCAGCGCAGGCTGCGTGTTTTCGGTCAGCGTGAGGTCTTCAATGGGGCCATTAAACATGAGGCCAGACAAGTCCTGCCCAATCGCATCATCAACTTCTTCAAAGACAGCGCGCGCTGTAGCAGACGCATCTGCCAGGGCCTTGCCCATGCCGACCGCTTGGCTGCCTTGACCAGGAAAAACGAATGCACGGGACATGAGGGGGCTCCCAAAGGCGATAAAAGGAACCGCTCCCTAAGTCAGGCAGCGCCGCAAAACAACCTTTAGAGTATTTTTCGTTCAAAAAGGGTCTAAAGCAGCACAGCCCGGATGGAATAGGCGACGGCGGCCACGGTGAGAACGCCCATGGCCCAGAGGGCTGCAAACCAGAGAAGTTTCTTCCCCATGAGCTTAGTGATACCCTTTGTCGGGATCGATTTTACCGCGAAAAACGTAATAGGCATAGGCGGTGTAGATGAGAATAATGGGCAGCAAGATAATCGCGCCGATGAACATGAAGATTTGCGACTTAAACGGTGTCGCGGCATCGAAAATCGTAATCTCTGTGGGGATTATATAAGGGTACATGGAGATACCCAGGCCAAGGAAGCACAGGCCGAACAGCATCAAGGATAAGAGGAAGGGCGAGACCTCCCGCTTCTCCTGCACCAGATAGCGAAACAAGAGGTAAGAGACCCAGCCAACCAGCACAGGTACCGGCGCGGCAATCGCAATGCCAGGCCAGGTGAACCAGCGCTGGTAATAGGCTGTTTCCAGAAATGGCGTGGCCAAGCTAACCCCAACAATGAACACCAAGGTCGCTACAAACGCCTTCCAAGCGATGGCCTGGGCACGCACTTGAATATCGCCATCGGTTTTCATGTTGAGCCAGGTGGCGCCAAGCAAGCAATAACCTGCAACCAGCGAGGCGCCGGTCAAGAGCGAGAAGGGCGAGAGCCAATCCCACCAACCACCGGCATAGTCGCGGCCTTCCACCTCAATGCCCTGCAGCAGCGCACCGAGCGTAATCCCTTGGGCCAGCGTTGCCATGGTCGAGCCGCCAATAAAAGCCCAGTCCCAATATTTCTCCCAGCGCTTGGTGCGCCATCGATATTCAAAGGCAACACCGCGCAAGATGAGGCCAATGAGCATGGCGATGATAGGCGCGTAGAGCGCTGGCATAATAATGGCGTAGGCGAGCGGAAAGGCCGCGAACAGGCCGCCGCCACCCAGGATAAGCCAGGTCTCATTGCCATCCCAAACGGGGGCTACGGAGTTCATAAGGACGTCGCGCTCGCGCTTATTCTTAAAGAACGCGAAGAGCATGCCGATGCCCAGGTCAAATCCATCTAGGATGATGTAGATGTAGACCGCGACAACCAATAGCCCAGCCCAAGCAATGGTGAGAGGTTCGCTGATTTCCATCAAACGAGGCCCTGCGCTTCAACTTGCTGGGCTGGCGTAATGCCGGCGGTGCGGATGGGGGTTTCCACGGCTGGACCTGAAGGCCCGTCGCCGAGCTTCGGCTCTTTCGACATCAAACGCAGGATATAAAACACGCCTGCACCGAAGATGAAGAAATAGACGATGACGAAGGCGACAAGAGAGGCCCCGACCGCTGGCGCGGCCAAGGGCGAGACGCTGTCTGCGGTACGCAGGACGCCATAGATGGTGAAGGGCTGGCGCCCCACCTCAGTTGTCACCCAGCCTGCGATTACAGCCACAAGGCCGGACGGCGAGAGCAAAAAGGCAGCGCGGTGGAGCCATGTGTCGGAATAGAGCTTGCCTTTATAGCGGGCCCACAGGCTCCAAAAGCCGGTGGCAATCATGGCGAGGCCAATGCCAACCATGATGCGAAAGGCCCAGAAGCCGATGCCGACGGGAGGCTGGTTTTCATCAGGAATAGTATCTAGGCCGTCAACCGGCGCATTTGGGTCCGCTTTTAAGACCAGCGACCCTAGTTTCGGGACACTGATGGCGTAGTCGAGCCGCTGCTCTTGATCGTTGGGAATGCCGAAGAGGTGATAGGGCGCACCCTCCGGATAGCTGTGATAATGCCCTTCCATAGCCATCACCTTGACCGGCTGATGCTCCAGCGTGTTTTCACCATGGGCATGGCCAAAGATGAGCTGCATGGGCGCCACAATCGCTGCCATCCACATAGCCATGGAAAACATGATGCGCACGAGCCGATTCTCACCGCGCCCGCGCAAGAGATGCCAAGCGCCAACACCGCCCACAATGAACGCCGTCGTGAGGTAGGCTGCTGTCAGCGTATGTACCAAGCGGAACGGGAAGCTGGGATTGAAGATGATGGCAAGCCAGCTTTCCGGAAGGAACTGCCCATTTTCCGCGATGGAGTAGCCAGCTGGGGTTTGCATCCAGCTATTCACAGATAGGATCCATGTGGCTGAAATGGCGGTTCCGATGGCAACGAGCGCGGTGGCGACCATATGCAGCCGGTCGCCGACCCGCTCACGGCCAAAGAGCATGATGCCAAGAAAGCCTGCCTCCATGAAAAAAGCCGTTAGTACCTCATAAGCCATCAGTGGCCCAATCACAGGGCCAGCAATGTCTGAAAATTTCGACCAGTTGGTGCCAAACTGATAGGCCATCGTGATGCCGGACACGACGCCCATGGCAAAGCCAATGGCGAAGATCTTTATCCAGAAATTGAAGAGGCGCAGATAGGCCTCATCCTTGGTGTAAAGATAAACGCCGTTGAGCACCGCCAAGTAGCTCGCCAGACCGATGGAGAAGGCCGGGAAAATGAAGTGGAACGCCACGGTGAAAGCGAACTGGATGCGCGCGAGCAAGACTGCGTCGACTGCGGAGAAGATTTCCATGATGAGACCTGCCTTCGGTTTACCCGTTTTGCGGTGTTTGCACTGCTATAGTGCAGATGGTTGAACATGCTCTTGAGGGAAACGGGGCAAATCAGCGCGGTGGCAAAGACTTGCTTTTTAAAGCGAGGGGCGTATAAGGCCGCGGTTCGCTGCGGCGAATAGGCAGTTCAGCTGACCGCGATTGGCGCGGCCGGCGACAACATAATGGAGCACGCCATGCCATTTTATGAGCATGTCGTCCTTGCCCGTCAGGATATTCCGACGGCGCAAGTGGACGCCATCAATGAGGAAGTGACCAAAACCGTCGAAGAATTGGGCGGCAAAGTCACCAAGACAGAATATTGGGGCGTCAAGTCCCTCACCTACAAAATCAAAAAGAACCGCAAAGCGCATTTCACGCTGCTTAATCTCGATGCGCCGCCAACCGTAGTGGCCGAAGTCGAGCGCCGCGCCCGGCTGCATGATGACATCATTCGCTATATGACCGTGAAGGTTGACGCGCTGGAAGATGAGCCAAGCGCCATGCTGCGCGCCAAAGACCGCGATAAGCGCAAGCGCCGTCCATAGCGCCCCAAATTTAGGAGATTTGAACCATGCGTAAACCCTTTTGGCGGCGCCGCAAATCCTGCCCTTTTTCTGGCAAGGATGCGCCGAAAATTGATTATAAAGACGTGAAACTGCTGCAGGGCTTTATCTCTGAGCGCGGCAAAATCGTGCCGAGCCGGATTACCGCCGTATCTGCCAAAAAGCAGCGTGAGCTGGCCCAGGCCATCAAGCGCGCGCGGCACATCGGCCTACTGCCGTTCATCGTCCGCTAGGCCAACATCCATGCCCGTAACCCAAAAAACCTTGATGCGCGCGCTTCTCGCCGGCCTTGCGGCGGCGTTTGGCTTCATGGCGCTATTGGGGGGCGGGCTTTTGGGCATGACCTTTGGCCTCATCTCGCCCTTGCCGCTATTTTTTACGGCGCTGACGGCGGGGCTGACCAGCACTGGCATTGCGACGCTGCTCGCTTTTTGGCTCGTTTCGCTGCAAACACCGTCCGTCTTATCCGTCGGCTTTTTCTTTCTTGGCATGACGCTTGTCCCACTGTTTTTGGCCTGGCGCCTTGAAAACAGAGGGCTGCGCGCCCTATCGGGAAAAATGCTTGGACGGCACCTCTCCACCGTCTCGATCGTCGGTGGATTGGTGCTTGCCGCGGGCTTTTTGTATCTGGACCGCGCTTTGGCTGGCCATGGCGGCGTTTTGCCGACCGTTCAAATGTATGTGGGGGCCTTTCTCGACATGCTGGTATCAAACGGTGGGCTTGATGCGCGGGACGCCGCGGATTTGAGGCTGCGCGTTGGCAGTCTAAGCGCAAGCTTGGTCGCTCTCACCGGCTCGGTTTGGCTGACGGTGATGGCCCTCAACGCTGGGCTCGCCGCGCGGATTGCCAAAGGCTCACCGACCTTTGACAGAGCCAGCATGCACATGCTCATGATGGCGCGCTGGTGTACGCTGCTGGTTTTGGCCTTCGGCATTTTGAGCCTGTCAGCCGGACGGGCTGGTCTTGCCATGGCTATTGTTGCCGGGACCTTGCTCACGGCTGCGGCGTTGCAAGGGCTGTCGGTCATTCATTTCATTAGCAAGAACCTGCGCTATCGCGGCTTCTTGCTCACCGCCGTTTATGGGCTGTGCCTTTTGTTCAATCCGGCTGGTCTGCTCCTTGCGCTTTTTGGGCTTGCAGATAGTCGGCTTGATTTGCGCCAGCGCCTCGGCGGCCACCCCTAATTCTTTATTGGAGACATTCCATGGATATCATTCTGTTAGAACGCGTCGAAAACCTAGGCCAGATGGGCGAAATCGTATCCGTCAAGCCTGGCTACGCGCGTAACTTCCTGCTGCCACAAGGCAAAGCGCTGCGCGCGAATGAGCAAAATAAGGCGTATTTTGAAGCCAAGCGCCAAGACATCGAGGCCGACAACCTGGCCAAGAAAAAGGACGCGGAAGGCACTGCGAAGTTGCTAGAAGGCAAGCGGGTTGTTCTGCTGCGCCAAGCTGGCGACTCCGGCCAGCTCTATGGCTCCGTCTCCGCCCGCGACGTAGCACAGGCCCTGGCCGAAGATGGTGTAAAAGTGACCCGTCAGCAAGTGAGCCTCACGGCGCCCATCAAAACCCTGGGACTGCACGGCGTCCGCGTCGTCCTTCACCCGGAAGTGGATGTGTTGATTGAAACCAACGTCGCCCGCACAGCCGATGAAGCCGAACTGCAAGCCCAGGGCATCGATGTGACTGCCGAAATGTTCGACGATGAAGAACTCGCTGAAGATGCC
>CAKZYD010000361.1 GCA_937884085.1 uncultured Sphingomonadales bacterium
GCGTCGATCTGGAAACCGGCTGCACAATCCGTAACGCCACTGCGCCTTCTTCAGCGGCAAGCTGATCAACGCGCAGTTCATGCTCTGCATCTGCGTCTAGCGCACCGAGGCCGATAGACCAGTTCCCGTTCTCATCCGCAATAATCTCGTTCACATAGGCATTGTTGACGTAGATTCTCAGCGCGTCACCAGGCATGGCCCTACCCGTCTCAAGAGCGCTTGAATCTGGTAAAATATCAATCGAATCGACATGTAGCTGTAGTGTGCTGGCGTTGGTTTCGCCTGGAACCTGCAAGGCTCTGCTGACCCCATCGCCACTGCGAGGTGACAAGACCGCTAGAACACCTTCATCCCCGCCTTCTGGGATATTAAGCACCACCACATTGTCAGAGGTAATGAGTTGCCCATCCACGCCGCGCGCGCGCAGTCCAAGTTCGACAGACCCTGATTTCAACGGTTCGCTTAAAATTATGACCCATTCGCCGTTTTCATCAGCAATGGCTGAGGCCACCGCTATCCCGTCCGCAAGAAGTTCGACTTGTTGTTCGGCCAAGCCTCGCCCGGCAACAACGCCTGTTCCGTTACGGCTAACGCGCACAATATCGAATGCAGGCGCAACGGACGTGTCAAGTTCAGGGCTGTCAAAGACCTCAGGCTCCGCCTCTATGGTCTCGACGGTCTGCGCATCTTCTAGCGCGGTCTCATCAATCGTCTCGTCAGACGTGGTGCCAAGCGAGCCAGCTAAAAAAGCCGCTAAAGCGAGTGCAAGGAGTGCGCCGCCCGCCAGGACCAAATAGAGTGCACGCATTGTTTACACTGCCTTCCTCAGCCGCGCTTTCTTGGTCCTACCCTGATGACGCTTTTTTTATGAAATACGTCCCCGTAGACCTCTTGCCATAAGCCGGGCACGTGCCACAAGAATTCCTTGTACCTTTTTTAACAAGCCTTCCAATTACTTGGGCCGGAAAGATTGCATAGCATAGCTGACTGCCAGGTGAATTTCGCTGGCCAATTGGTCATGAACCCTTTATGTCGCGCCGCAACAATACCGTTTTGAGTGGAAGGGGCTCAGTATGTCAAAAATTAAGGTCAAAACGCCGGTCGTGGAGCTCGACGGCGATGAAATGACACGCATCATCTGGAAGTGGATACGCGAACAGCTCATTGAAGCCTATCTGGATATTGACCTCGTTTACTATGACCTGGGTATCGAAAAACGTGATGAAACCGACGATCAGATTACTGTAGAGGCTGCAGAGGCCATCAAAAAATATGGTGTTGGCGTAAAATGCGCGACAATCACTCCGGATGAAGAGCGCGTTGAAGAATTTGGCCTAAAGCGTATGTATCGCTCTCCCAATGGTACAATCCGTAACATATTGGGCGGTGTTGTTTTCCGCGCGCCTATCGTGATTTCAAACGTGCCCAGGTTAGTGCCTGGCTGGACGGACCCGATTGTCATTGGCCGTCATGCCTTCGGAGACCAATATCGCGCCACGGACTTCGTTGTTCCAGGCAACGGCAAATTGACGGTGAAGTGGGAAGCGGCAGACGGCTCCGACACCATCGAGCGAGAGGTGTTTGATTTTCCAGCCGGCGGCATTGCCATGGCCATGAACAATTTAGATGATTCAATC
>CAKZYD010000362.1 GCA_937884085.1 uncultured Sphingomonadales bacterium
CATAGGGCTTGCTCCGCTTTGTTGCCGCCAGCTCTGACGGCGCGGGCAAAGGCATTTTCAACAAAGGCCTGGCCAGCATTCACCTGCCGCACCAAGAGCAGAATGGCTTGCAACAGATCATTTGGCTCAAAACCGGAAATCACGATCGGCTTCTTCCACGTGTCTGCCGCGCCTTGGTAGGCCTCAGCGCCGATGATGGTGGAGACGTTGCCCGGCCCCACAAAGCCGTCCAGCCTTGCGCCGGTTTCGCCAGAGCCCGTGGTCATGATGGCATCAATGGCAGCTGGGGTGAGCACATGGTTGCAGAAGACCGTAAAGTTAGTCAGACCAGCTTTCTTCGCAGAATGAAGGGCGGCTGCCGTCGGCGGCGTGGTGGTTTCAAAGCCAATGGCGAAGAAAACAACCTCTCTATCTGGGTTTTTCTTCGCTAGCTCGAGCGCCTGCGCGGTTGAATAGACCATGCGCACATCGCCGCCAGCGGCCTTGGCACTGAGCAGGGTTTTTCCGCCGCTCCCAGGCACGCGCATCATATCGCCATAGGTTGCGAGGATGACTTTGGGATTCCCCTGCGCGAGTGAGATTGCCATATCGAGCCGCCCAATGGGCAGCACGCAGACCGGGCAGCCCGGCCCGTGTATCATCTTGATGTTGGGTGGGAGCAGGTCTTCCAATCCAAAGCGGCACAGCGCATGGGTATGCCCGCCGCAGAATTCCATGAAGCTGTAGCTGCGGGCGGGATGCACCTCCTGCTTTATCTTCGCCGCAAGCGCTTTTGCGCCCTCTGGGTCACGAAACTCATCGACATACTTCATGATGTTTTTCCCGTCTTCGACACACCCTCTAGGCTCTTCATCTCGGCGATTTGCTCTTCAGCAAGCTCTGGGTCAATTTTCGACAAGGCATAGCCCACATGCAGCACCACATAATCGCCTGGCGCCGCATCAGGCACAAAGGAGATGGATATAGGCAGCTGTACGCCATCCACATCGGCGATGGCGTCCTCGCCATCCGTGCTCAAAATTTCAACCGGTAGTGCAAGACACATGGGCTACCCTCCCGCCGTCGTGAATGTTTGCGCGGCCACCCAGGCTTGGCCCAGGCTCAGCCCACCATCATTGGCAGGCACCTGGCGCGGCAAATAGGTCTCGATGCCATGCGCCTTAAAGCCCCGCACCAGGCCTTCCGCGAGCACACGGTTTTGGAGGCAGCCGCCCGACAAAGCCACATGGCTAGGCGCGTCGGTGCGGACGATCGTCCAGTCCACCAAAGCGGCTATGAGCGTGCCATGGAACAGGTTGGCGCCTCTTTCAGGATCGCAGCCAATTAAAGCCTCAAGCAACGGCAGGAGAGACAGACGGCCATCTGCATCGATGGTCCAACCGTCCGGCATGATTTCGGGCTTCGTGACGAGCCCCTCTAGGAACATCGGCGCCTCGCCCTCATAGGAGGCCGTTGCTTTCACTCCAAGCAGCCCACATGCCGCATCAAAGAGACGCCCTGCCGAGCTGGTTTCCGGCGCATTGACGCTGCGCTCCAGCATGGCTTGGATCACATCAGCGCCGCTTTGCTCGCCAAACTGCTCTGCAATTTCCGGCGAACGCCCAAGCGCATGGAAAGCAGCCGCCGCCATCCGCCACGGCGCGCGGGCAGCGGCATCGCCGCCGGGCTGCGCCAGCGGCGCCAGGGCGCCAAGACGGTCAAACCCAGCAGCATCCACTTTGAGAAGCTCACCGCCCCAGCTGGAAGCCCCATCGCCGCCGAGCCCAAATCCATCTAGGGCTAAGCCAAGGCAGGGACCAGCAAGGCGATGCTCAGCCATCACAGAGGCGATGTGGGCATGATGATGCTGCACCTTGATGACGGGAAGCCCAGTCTGCTCGGCGTGGCGGGGCGACAGGAAATCTGGGTGTAAATCGCAGGCAACCGCTTCTGGCGTGACGTCCAGCAGTGATGTCAAATGCGCAATGGTTTCCTCAAAGAAACCGGCTACGCCCAAGTCTTCTAAATCCCCTATAGGCTGGGATACAAAGGCCTCATCGCCGCGTGTGATACAGATGGTGTGCTTAAGATGGGCGCCAACGGCCAGTATGGGTGGGACTTCCTGCGCAAGCTTGATAGGCGCCGGCACATAACCGCGCGCCCGGCGAAAAATAGCTGGCGCGCCATCAATAACCCGAACGACGCTGTCATCGCAGCGCACGACGATATCGCGGTTATAGGTCACGATGAGATCAGCAATATCGCCAAGTTTCTCTTCGGCCTCCTCGTTATCGATGACGAGCGGCTGTCCGCTCAGGTTTGCACTCGTCATGACAAGCGCTGGCAAGACGTTCTCGCCCATGAAGAGGAGATGCTGGAGCGGCGTATAGGGTAGCATTATTCCAATCGTCGGCAGCCCCGCGCTGACCGAAGGGGCGATGGCGCCAGCAAGCGCCTTACAAATCACAATGGGTCGGCGCTGGTCTAACAGTGCGGCTTGTTCAGCTGGGCTCATCTCTGCGAAGCTGACCGCTGACCAGCGGTCTGCAACCATGATGGCGAAGGGCTTTGCATCGCGCGCCTTGCGCTGGCGTAAGGTAGCCACCGCAGCTTCGTTGGTCGCGTCAACGACGAGATGAAAGCCGCCAAGGCCCTTGAGTGCTACAATCTGGCCGCTCTGCAATGCGGCTTTGATATCGGCAATGCTGTGGCTGAGCTGGGGTCCGCAATCGGGGCATGCATTGGGTTGGGCGTGAAAGCGGCGGTTTGCCGGGTCGTCATATTCAGTTTGGCATGGCGCGCACATCTCAAAGTCTGCCATGGAGGTCTGCGCCCGGTCATAGGGCAGCGCTTTGGTGATGGTATAGCGCGGACCGCAATTGGTGCAGTTGGTAAACGCATATCCAAAGCGGGCGTTGGTCGGGTCAGAGATGTCTGCCAAACAGTCATCGCACGTCGCCATATCCGGCGTGATGCAGGTGGTTACAGCCCCTTTCGCCTCGCTGCTGCGCAGCTTAAAGCCGTCTGACCCTTCAGGAGGAAGCGCTTTGACCTGAATGTCATCAATGCGCGCAAGCGGCGGCGCATCCTGGTTGAGCCGACCTAGAAACTGCGCGATGCTTAAGCCTTCAAGCTCTATCTCCACACCATCAGATGTATTGCGCGCCCAGCCCGATAAGCCCAAATCTTGCGCCGCATTCCAAAGAAATGGCCGAAAGCCCACACCCTGCACTGCGCCGCGCACGGCGATGTGCACACGCTCAACATCTTGCAATAGGCTGGTGGGCTGGGTGGCCATGGCTTATTCGGCAGCCTCCTGGAATTGCAGCGTCAGGCCATTCAGCCAGCTGAGCCAAGGCGTGATGCCGGGTGCGCCGGTCGCCGAGGTGGTAAGCACGTCCAGTCGTGGCTGCACCTTTCGGGCGTTTTCGATGAGCAGTTCCACATCGAAATGAATGTGCGGCAGCAGGTCCGCCTTGGTCACCACCATGGCGTCCGCAGCAGCAAACATTTCAGGGTATTTGAGCGGTTTGTCTTCTCCTTCTGTCACCGAGGCGAGCACGACCCGGCGCGTTTCGCCTAAGTCGAAGGCCGCAGGGCACACGAGATTGCCCACATTCTCAATAAAAAGCAGCGTTCCTTGCTCCGGCGCCAAATGGTCCATGGCATGCCCAACCATTTCCGCATCAAGATGGCAGCCTTTACCGGTATTCACCTGGATTGCAGGCGCCCCTGTCTCGCGAATACGGTCCGCATCATTTGACGTCTGCTGGTCGCCCTCAATCACGCCGACCGGACGGTCTTTCAGAGACTTCAACGTCTCAACGAGGAGTGTTGTTTTGCCCGAGCCAGGGCTCGACATCATGTTGATTGCAATGATGCCTTGCTGCAAGAAACGGCTGCGATTTTCGGCTGCCAACGCATCGTTTTTGGACAAGATGTCGTGCTCGATTTCAATGAGCCGCGTTTGGCTTTGGCCAGGCACATGGACGCCTGCCTCACCCGCGCCATAGTTTAACGCGCCATCATCCCCATGGTCATGATGATGGGAATGCCCATCAATGGTTTGGCCTTTGCCGTCGCATCCACACACAGTACACATGTTAGACAACCTCCAACGCTTTGATTTTCATATCTTCCCCGCCTGTCACGATAAGTTGGTGGGAACCGCAGTTAGGACAGCCATCGCCCCGGCGTTCAATCGTGACATCGCTATCGCAGGCAAAGCAGCGGGCTTGGCCTGCGGGCGATAGAATTTCTAGATCAGCGCCGTCCATGAGCGTCCCTCTGGTAGCGGCTTCAAAGCTGAATTCCATGGCATGGGGGTCCACATGGCTCAGCGCACCGATTTCTAAGATAACGCGCTTTACGTGGCGGAAGTTTTGGAGCTTGGACTGCTCTTGAACAGCCGTCACCATGCCTTCTGCGAGAGACATCTCATGCATCGTTGGCCGCTCCCCACGTGAGTGTGCAAGGCGCGCACGGGTCAAAGGCTGCAACCAGCCAGGTCATATCCCGTTTTGGAATGTCGGACAGTGCCAGGACTTGCTCGGCGAATAGTGGCAGCGGTCCTTTAGGCGCAATATTCCAGTCTGTAGGCGCGGCATTGGTCCAGCGCTGCACAATGCCATTCTCCAGCGTGATACCATGGCGCAGGCGCCCGCGCGCTGTCATTGAAACGCCGATGCCACTGCCATTAAGCTGGTCTGGCAGCGACGCGGGGTTTTCAACTTCAAGCCGCTGCGCAGCCCCCTCCAAGGCATCCATGAGGCCGTCCACATGACGCGCATGGGCCGAAAACCACTCCATCAGGGTTTCCGCGCCGTCGCCCAACCCGTGTAGCAGGCGCGGTGTTTCCTCGAAACACGCCGTTAGCGGGTCAAGGTCCATTTTAAAAAGTGCATCTGCTAACGGCTGGCTGGCCAATGAACCGCAGGGAACGCGGCAGCTTTCGGCAATCACACTTTCTGAAATAGGCTGCAATTCCATCAAAACACGGCGCAGAGCGGCAAATGCATCTTGCAAGGCAATGGAATGAATAGCCATTGGCGCGCCGCCGATATGGCTCCAGTCATACTGATAAAGGGCGGCTGCGATATCATCACTGGCTTTGCGTGCACGTTTCACCGCACCTGGAATGGCGTCTTCTTTAATAAGGCTCGGCCAAGACAATGCAGTACGCCAAATAGCACTGACGACCGCCTCCGCTAATACAACACAATCGCGCGCAGCCTTTTGGCCTTCGCCCAGCTGTATTTGGTTAGCATGCTCGATGGCAGCCAACGCCGCGGCCATATGCGCGCGTGGGCAGATGGGGAATAAGAGGCCTGCTAAGCGAATAACCTCGCTAATGCTCCGCCCAACACCAAGCTGCGCAATATCGCCCGGTCCGGAGCGAATAACCTGGCAGGCGCGAGGCGCGAGCCGCAATTCATATTGGCGGGCAGCAGCTGTCATGTGGCAACCGCGCTTGGGCCGGACCGGCCTGTCAGGATGGAGCGGCGGGTTTGCTTCTTGCGGGCTTTTTCCAGCGCTTCCTCGTCCACCTGGAACAAGCCGTCTATGGCAGCTTGCGCGGCGGCACGGGCGACAGCGTGGTCATCGAAATCATCCATTGGCGAGAATAGCGAGCATGTCTCCACAAGGCCCACGCCCTCCATTTGGCCCATGACAAAGCTATAGGTTCCAAAAGGAAACAGATGGCCGCGCTTTGAGCCAAGCTGGGCGGACGTCAGGTCTCCAGGCAAAATGACGATGTTCATGCACCAGGGCGTGAGGATGACACCAACCACATCACCACCATAAGCGCGAAACCCCACTGCTTCGACTTTAAGAACGCCGTTGTGAATGGGTAGGCCAATCATATCCTTTTCAGCCGCTTCATAGGCGTTGACCAAGGCCGCGACTTTATCTTCCAGCGACGCTTCAGCCTGCGCCGGCTGGATCTCATCCCCAGCCTCCTTAATCATGAACTTCGATTGTGGTGCGCCGCAGCAGGGGCAGCGCCAATCCGCTGGCAAATCCCGAAAGCTGGTACCCGCAAAGATATCCTGCGCGTCATCGCCTTGGCGCGGGTCATAGGTCCACCAGCATACCCCGCATTCAAGGACCGTATCGTCCCCGATAATGCCATTCACCGAGCTTTCGAAATTCACGCTCATGCGCCATAAGCCCCGCGGATTTCCTCAAGGCGGCCGGCGCTATCTTCAAAATCTTCTTTGGAAGCCAAGACAGCGCTTGGAATATCGCCCACTTCGAGCGTGTCCAGGATGACCGCGCCTAGGCCATTCAAATATTGCACGGCATAAACGTTGCGCAGCGCCGTCATGATGACGCGCGCTGTGCCATAGCCGCCAGACGTGATGCGCACGCCGACCTCGCCCAAGACCTTGGTCAGGAAGCTGGTATCTGCCTCCGTCATGGGAAAAAGCGTGAAATTGACCACGTGATTGGGGATATTTGGCTCCCATTGGCATGCACGTTCGCGCACTTCTGAGAGAACGCCCATAACGTTCATGGCCCCGCGCGGCGCCGAGAGCTTGTCCAGCGGCAGGTCAGCACGGGGCCGCATGATAGCGGCATCGCGCAGCGCATGAGGGGCGTCAGCGACTTCGACCCATTCGCTGCGGACGACGCCATCTGCATCGGCAGCGCGGCCAATCCAAACGCCTGGTAGGACTGTCTCGGAGATTTGCACCTCGCCTTCTTCGGCCGTGCCAGCGGAAATAACGACCGAAACCTCTCCGCTGCCAAGCGCGTCATAGAGAACAGCGCGTTCCTCCTTGCTCAGAAAGTTCAAACGCCGTTTCCACGCTTTGCCATCGACGGCGGCGGCAACCAGGCGTGCTTGAATGACATCCAGCATCTCCAAAACAGCCGGGCTTGCGTCTTGCAGCGATTTGACCTCGCCCGGCATGCCCATGGGATTGCCGCTCAGGCCCAACAGATTGGAAAGCCCATCATCAAGCGCGGCATCAACGCTGTCCTCGCCTTCAAAGGGCGCCAAAACCCCTTGCGGTCCTTCTTCGTCCCAAAGCATTGGGTTTTTGCGCATGGTCACCTCCTGTTAGGCCGCGTCTGCGCGGGATAAAATGTGCGGGATTTTCTCTTCGTAGACGGACCAGTCTTGGATTTTCGCGATGGTCTCCAAGTGCTTCTGCCCGGAGAAGAAAGCGACGCTTGGGAACAGCATTACCTTGCATGCTTTCATCAGCGTTTTTTCATCGCTGCGCGCAATGATACCAACCCGCAGGCTGCCCGGATGCATGCGCACGAGTTCGCGCAAGACGACAGCGACATCAGCGGTTTCTAGCTTCTTTTCAGGGTCCCCTGTGAAGAAGAGAGCCGTCGCGCAGCGCGCGCCTTCAGCCAAATAGGCGTCTAGCATGTCCGCTGTGACAGGCGTAAAGCCAGGCTCGTCCACCAGGCTATCGAGAAGGGCTTGGCTCATGTGCCGTTTCCTTTTGCTTGCAGATGCGGCGGCAATTGCGGCGTGCGATCCACCAGGTCTGCGATTAAATGTTCAAAGTCTTCGCCCTTGGCAGCGCGGTTGACAGCTTCTAAGGCATCGCGGATTTGCGTGGCCTCTTGCGGGTCCAGCACGCGGACGGCAGAGCCGAGATACACCAGCAAATCCTGGCCTTCTTCCACATCACCAATCAGCGCGAGGCTGACTTCCTCAACCTTGTTGCCATGCTGGCACAGGGCCACATGCTCTTTGGCCGTAATGACCTGCATTGGAACGCCGAGACACATGGCTCAGACGCTCTCGGGCGACTTCGATAACTGGGCGATCACCCTGTCATCGCCATAGCGATACGCTTCTTCAGCGCTAGGTCGGCCTTCCTCATAGGTCTGCCGGGTAATACCCGTCGGCATGATATCGACCATTGCTGTTAGAGACCGCTTTGGCGCCAATCCCCAAAGCGTAAGCTCTTGAACCGCCGCAAAGAGCGCTTTGGGCACTTGTGCTGATGCTTCAGGGGTCAAACCGCCACCATAATCCTCCATATCCACAGGCTGGAAGCCGATGAGAGTGATTTTGTCAGCCGGGCCGCCCGCCATGAGCTCGGCCAACGCTATGATTTCCATCATGGACGTTTGGTGCAGGGAGACCTTTTTTGCTGCGACAAAGCGGGGCACATCATCACCACGCACAACGGTTAGCGACCCAGGCGGAAGGCCTGCATCAACGGCGTCAAAAATCAGCAGCCGTTTGGCGGCTGCCATATCATTGATAAGGGCAAGGCCTTGGGTGCCACCATCCATAATGGTGACAGTGTCCGGCACATCATACTCGCTGGCAAAGGCCTCAGCGCAGCGCACGCCAAAGCCTTCATCAGCCCACAAAACATTGCCGACGCCTAAAACAAGAGCGTCGGGTCCACTACGGCTCATTCTTTATCATCCTTGAAATAGCGCCACCCAGAAATCATGGTAGAGACCAAGCTCTGGCGGCTCATGATGTCTTCGCGGATGGCCACATAGACGTGTACCAAGGTGAAGACCACAATCGCCCACATGATGAGATGGTGGTAGGTGTGGACGGCAAAGCTGTTGTCGCCAAAGACGGCGAAGACCCAACCAAAGGCCGTGAACCACCAGGTATCAACGCCTTGCCCTTCCGCATAAAGCGCAAACCCGGTCAGAATTTGCAAAACAAGCGGGATGACCAGCAGCGTGAACATGGCCAGCTGTGCCAGCGGGTTATGGCCGACATATTTCTTCGGTGTCTTTTCAAAGAAGGCATACCAGCGGATTTCGTGCCAGACTTCTTTCCACCACTTGCCGCTCCAAAGCGGCAATAGGAAGATTTGGCGCGCGTGGTGGTTGCCGACAAAGGCCCAATAAATGCGGGCTAGGAAGGCAATCACGAGGACCTGGCCCGCAATGAAATGCACCATGCGGATATTGCCGAACAGGAAGTTGTCTGACGCTTCGCCCGGCATGCTTGGTGGCGGTGAACCAATGAAATAGCCGGTGACGCATAAGAGGACGATGCAAAGCGCATTCACCCAATGCCAGAGGCGCACCGGCGCTTCATAGACATAGACTTTTTTGGCCGGAGTTTGGGCCTCCGTTGCATCAGCAACCAAAGCCTCAAAGAACCCAGGCTTTTCGACCTTCCGAACCGGGATGCCCGGGTCATTGGCGGGAAGACGGCCATCTTTGCCCCGTTCTGGGGCGCCGCTAGGAGCGGGAATTGTTGCCATGATACGGCCTCCCCTAGCGGACTGTGACATCTGCCAGCTCTTCCCCATCGGCGCTCATGACGTGTGTTGAGCACGCGAGGCACGGGTCAAAGCTGTGAATGGTGCGCAGGATTTCCAGCGGCTGTTTAGGATCCGCCATGGGCGTATCCATAAGCGAGGCTTCAAAAGCTCCGATATTGCCCTGCAAATCCCGCGGTCCGGCATTCCAAGTTGTGGGAACTACGCATTGGTAGTTCTCAATCTTGCCGTCCGCGATGCGGATCCAGTGGCCAAGCGCACCGCGCGGGGCTTCTGTAAAGCCAACGCCTTTTGCTTCCTTGGGCCAACTTTCCGGGTCCCACTTCTCGACATTGGCGGTTGCTGTATCGCCCGCTTTGATATTGCTGATGAGCTTATTGTAGAAATAGAGCATCTTCTCCGCAGCCCATTCCGCTTCAAGCGCGCGTGCTGCCGTCCGACCGAGCGTTGAAAACAGCGCACTAACGGGCAAATCAAGATGGCGAAGAACCGCTTCTGTTGGCTCTTTGAACTCAGGGATGCCTTTGGCAA
>CAKZYD010000363.1 GCA_937884085.1 uncultured Sphingomonadales bacterium
CGCTGGCATCCATGAACTACAGTGGGACGGCGCGGACCTGAGCGGCAATCAGCTCTCCTCCGGTCTCTATACCCTGCAAGTCGAAGCCGTGACCGTTGACGGCATCGGCATTGCGACCACCAGCTACATTCGCGGCGTTGCCAGCGAGCTTGACCAATCGCAGGGCGCTGCCCTGCTCAAAGTGAACGGCGTGTCTCTCTCGCCGCAGAGCGTCCTCTCCGTTCGCGAACCAAACGAACCCGAAAACACGACGAGCATTCAGTAAGGAGCTTCACCGATGAGTTTATATTCTGCCCTCTTTTCCGGCGTGTCTGGCCTCAGCGCGTATTCCAACGCGATGGGTGTCATTTCCGACAACATCACCAACGTGAATACGGTCGGCTATAAAGACAGCATGACCATGTTCACCACTTTGGTGACGGAATCCAATGGCTCAAGCTACTCTCCTGGTGGGGTGGCTGCCAATACGGTGACCAATGTCTCAGCCCAAGGGTTGTTGCAGCAGACCGGCCGCGACACCGATCTTTCCATTGATGGCGGCGGCTTTTTCGTCGTTAAAGACCAACCAGTCACGGGCACCGAGGGGACCGTGACTTTTACGCGGGCCGGCTCGTTTTCGCCCGACGAAGAAGGCTTCCTAAGAAACACCGCAGGAAACTACGTCATGGGCTGGCGCCTAGAAGCTGATGGTACCTTCATGAATACTGGCAGCACTGATTTGCTGGAGCCCATCACAACGGCCGGCCTAACCGGGACGGCATCTGAGACAACACGGGTCAAGTTGCGGGCAAACTTACAGTCCAACACAGCGGTTAATCCGCTTGAAGCAACCTACAATGCATCAGCTTCGGCGAACAACATGGCCTCTGGCGCCATCCCAGCGGACTTTACTCGCGACGTTCAGGTATTTGACGCGGAGGGTAACACCCACATCATCAGCTACTCCTTCCTGCGCAGCTCGACGCCTAACCAATGGTATTTGGAAGTCCACGCTGACCCCGCAACCGAAGTCAACACCCTGCCCGGCTTTATAGACGGTCAAATCGCGACAGGCATTGTAGCATTTCAGGATGGCCGACTTGACCTTGCCAATACCTCAGCGTCCCTGCAGGCGCCCGTCCAAGTCGACTGGTCAAATGGTGTGAGCGATAGTGAACTGACACTCGACCTTGGCGAAAACCAAGGCAACGATGGTATCACTCAATTTAACAGCCCATCCACCTTGTTTTCCACCGTCGTTGACGGCGCCATTTTCGGCAATGTTGTGGGCATGACGGTCAACGATGAAGGGACAGTCACTGCCATCTTCGACAACGGCTTGACCCAGGACATCTATAAGCTGGCGCTGGGCACATTTCCAAACCCAGATGGATTGACCCGCTTGCAAGCCAATAACTATGGCATTTCCGACAGTTCCGGGGCCATGACGCTGGTAGAAGCCGGGAGCGGTGGCAGTGGCACCGTTGAGCCAGGGACTCTGGAAGCATCAACGGTTGATTTAGCGGAGGAGTTTTCTGACCTCATTGTGACGCAGCGCGCCTACTCAGCCTCGACACGGGTGATTACAACAACGGATGAGATGCTCAGTGAGCTGAACACAATCAAGCGATAAACGCAGAGACCAAAACGTCTGAAGGCGCCAGCGTCCCTTTCACCTGGCGCCTTCAGAAAGATTTCCAAAATATTGATATTGAGTATTTTTTTGGGACAATTGTTTGGATTATTTGGCAACCGTTTACCGCAGACTTTAGGCGTTTTTTAAAAGCAGTTGGCTATAGTCCATTCAGTCTCAGGGTTATGTGAGCGCGTGGAAGAATGAAAGAAAACCAGAAATTTGTACCGCATCAGGTTATCGGGCCGACCGGGGAGGTTTTGACCCTTGATGACTTGCCGCCGCCATCAACGCGGCGGTGGGTGGTGCGGCGGAAAGCCGAAGTTGTGGCTGCTGTGCGCGGCGGTCTGCTTACGCTCGAAGAAGCCTGTGAGCGATACACCCTATCGGTTGAGGAATTTGTGAGCTGGCAGCGTGCCATTGAAGCCGATGGCCTGCCCGGCCTGAAGGTGACGTGCGAGAAAAATCGCCGGACCCAACGCTCACGG
>CAKZYD010000364.1 GCA_937884085.1 uncultured Sphingomonadales bacterium
GGCATATCCCATGATATCGTTACCCTCCATGTTGGTGCAGGAATATTCATGCCGGTGAAAGTCGACAACATCGATGAGCACAAGATGCACACTGAATATTGCGAGATTTCAGCGGAAACCGCGCAGTTTCTAACGGCAGCGAAGGCGGATGGACGGCGCATCATCGCTGTCGGTACAACGGCGCTTCGGGCCCTGGAGGCGGCAACTATGGAGGCGGGTGCGCTGAAGGCCTTCAATGGCGAAACAGACCTTTTCATTCGGCCTGGCTACAGCTTTCGTTTTATTGATGGGCTCATCACCAACTTTCATTTGCCCAAATCAACCCTCCTGATGCTGGTCAGCGCGCTGATGGGCCGCGCGCGCATTTTGTCGGCGTATACCCATGCCAGCACCCAAGGCTATCGCTTCTTCTCCTACGGCGATGCGTGTTTGATGTTGCCATGACGCAGCCCCGCTTTGTGTTCCAACATCTGACCAGTGATGGCGCCGCGCGGCTTGGCGTAATCTCCCTCAAGCGCGGCGATATTCGCACGCCTGCTTTCATGCCGGTGGGAACGGCTGGCACTGTCAAAGCCATCATGCCGGAAGATGTGGCGGCGACCGGCGCCGATATCATCCTCGGCAATACCTACCATTTGATGCTCCGGCCGGGCGCAGACCGCATGGAGAGGCTTGGCGGGCTCCATAAGTTCATGGATTGGTCTGGCCCGATCCTCACGGATTCGGGCGGCTATCAGGTGATGTCCCTGACGGATTTGCGCACTATGACCGAGGAGGGGGTCACCTTCGCGAGCCATATCGATGGCAGCCGACATTTGATTTCGCCGGAAACCAGCATGAAAATCCAATGCCAGCTCGGCAGCGACATCATCATGGCCTTTGATGAATGTACACCTTATCCCGCAACGCATGAGGAGGCGGCTAAAAGTATGGCGCTGTCCATGCGCTGGGCGAAACGCTCGCGTACGGCTTTTGATAGTCATACGGGCCACGCGGCGCAGGCGGCGCTCTTTGGCATTCAGCAAGGCAGCATGTTTGAAGACCTGCGCCAACGCTCTACGGACGCGCTCACTGAGATTGGTTTTGATGGCTATGCCGTTGGAGGCTTGGCGGTCGGCGAGGGTCATGAAGAGATGCTGCGCGTGCTGGATTTTTCAGCCCCGATGCTGCCGCAAGACCGCCCCCGCTATCTGATGGGGGTCGGCAAGCCGCCAGACTTGGTGGAAGCCGTGGCCCGCGGCATCGACATGTTTGACTGCGTTTTGCCCACCCGGTCTGCGCGCAACGGTCAGGCCTTTACCTGGCGCGGTCCCGTCAATCTGAAAAATGCGCGGCATCGCGACGATACCCGTCCACTTGATGCGGACTGTGCGTCTGCCGCCTCCACGCGCTTTTCCAGAGCCTATTTGCACCATCTGATTCGCTGCGGCGAGATATTGGGCGCCATGCTTTTGACCCAGCATAATCTGCGGTTCTATCAAGATCTAATGGCGGCGATGCGGCAGCATATTCAGGCACAGACCTTTGAGGCATTCCGCGCTGACTTTCATGAACGCTATAATGGCGGCGATATCCCGCCGCTTTAAACGCCGGAAATTGCGCTGCGGCCAGAATGCTCTTGAACGCTGTGCCCGCCTTTGTCTATATGCACGCCACTTGTTTGGGACGGGCAGTCATGTCCCACGCGGGGGCCCGTAGCTCAGCTGGTAGAGCAACTGACTTTTAATCAGTAGGTCACAGGTTCGAACCCTGTCGGGCTCACCATTGTTTTCAAGGATATAGGTCGTCTTCCTTTGTCTCCGCTAGAGTTGGGGAGGCATTCACTATCCGTTAGCCCTAAGAGCAGAAGAAGGGCTTATGGAGTTGGGCTGGGCTTCACAAAGCTCAGCACGAACGGCAGCGTCTCCGGCAAACATGCGCCAAAAGTCACACCGTCCAAAAGTCACAAAAGTCACACCTGGTGTATAAAGGGCGGCCTTACGTTTCAAAGAGCGGCTGGCGTTTGCCAGTGATGTGCATAATAGCGCTAGCAAGGGCTGTAGGACACACGAATTTGCGCATTCTGAGTCCAATCCGCGCGCTCATACTATCCTCCCCCGT
>CAKZYD010000365.1 GCA_937884085.1 uncultured Sphingomonadales bacterium
ATCCAAACCGCATCGATGACAGCTCTGGGCTGGGCAATCTGGCTGCTGTTGGTGTCGTGTTCCTAACCCTCGTAGCTGTCCAGCGGCAGTTGCGAGCGCTGGGCTATTTTACGTCAGATCGGCCGGAATACCCTCTCGTCAATCTGCTCGATTTGGTTGCGCTCGGTACCGTGTGTGATGTCGTGCCGCTCACAGGCTTGAACCGGGTGTATGTGCGCCAAGGTCTTAAAGTGATGGCCCAGCGGCAAAATATTGGTCTGCGGGCGCTCAGTGATGTGGCGCGGCTAGACGAACGCCCGGACAGCGGCCATCTCGGCTTTGTCTTTGGGCCGCGTATCAATGCTGGCGGACGTGTTGGTGAAGCTGCGCTGGGCACGCGTCTCTTGTCCACAAATGACCCTGCTGAGGCGGCGCAGATTGCTGCAAAGCTCGATGGCTACAACCGCGACCGGCAAACCTTAGAGGCCGATGTCACCGCAGCAGCGCTTGCGCAAATTGGCGACCCCGGTGATGACCCGCTCATCTTTGCCCATGGGGAAGGCTGGCACCCAGGGGTTATAGGCATCGTTGCCGGGCGTCTGAAAGACCGATTTGGTCGACCGGCGATCGTCATTGGCCATGAGGACGGGATTGGCAAAGGCTCGGGTCGGTCCATTTCCGGTGTCGATTTAGGCAATGCCATCATCGATGCACGCCAAGCTGGCCTCCTGCGCGCTGGCGGCGGCCACGCCATGGCGGCGGGACTGACCGTTGATGCAGATAAACTCGACGCGTTGCGCGACCACCTGGACAGCCTCTTACGAGCGCCAATTCTGCAAGCGCGGCTTGACCGGGCCCTTACGGTCGATGTCCAAGTCAGCGTCGCAGGCGCGTCCTTAGAACTCCTAGATGACCTAGTGAAAATAGGCCCTTTTGGTGTTGGCAACCCCGCCCCGAAAATCGCTTTGGCCAACGTAACGATTGAGCGCTGTGATGTGGTCGGCGCGGACCATGTGCGCCTTTTTATCAGTGACCAGGCCAAAAACCGCTTGAAAGTGATGGCCTTCCGCAGCGCTGAAACGGACCTGGGTGCCAGCCTGCTTGGCGGCCAAGGCAGGCGTTTCCATCTCGTTGGTCGGCTAAAGCGGGATGATTGGGGCAAGACGCCCAAAACAGAAATGCACCTGATTGACGCCGCGTATGCCGATGGCTCGTTTTGACGCGCCGCTCGTCAACCTTAGACGCTTGACGGCGCCAGCGATGCCAAGTACACCGCCGCCAATCCACTCCGCGAAAGGCCCCTTCGTCTAGCGGTCTAGGACGCCGCCCTTTCACGGCGGAAACACGGGTTCGAGTCCCGTAGGGGTCACCATCTTTTTTGGCTACAGGCCGGTCGGCCTACTTGAGCCGGGTTCTTGCTCTGATATCCGCTGGTCGGCCCGCTTGAGCATATTTTTGGCATTTTCGGTTTCGCGGCGCTGGCAAATTGCCGCGCTTTACCTTTCGCGGTTTCGCCGCATCTCCAACCAAAAGGAGATCCTGGATGTTTGAAAGCTATCCTGAGCCTTTCAACGCCGTTGTTGTGGGTGCTAGCGGCGGTATTGGCAGCGCCTTCACGCAGCATTTGGCGGGCAGTGGCAAGGTGGATACAATTATCGCCTATTCCCGTGCGCCCACTGCCGGGCACGGCAAAATCGAAACCCGTGCGCTAGATTTTTTAGATGAGGCAGTGCTGGCTGCCGAAGCCAATTATCTTAAGGATTTGGCGCCGCGGCTTATTCTCATTGCCACTGGCGTGCTGCATGACGGCGCTGCCGTGCAGCCGGAAAAGGCGCTGCGGCAATTGGATATCGGCACGATGGAAGAGGTGTTTCGCATCAATACCTTTGGCCCTGCGTTGACGCTCAAGCACTTTTTGCCAACATTGCCGCGTGAGGGAAAATCTGTCGCTGCCGCCATATCAGCGCGGGTGGGCAGCATTTCCGACAATGGCCTTGGGGGGTGGTATAGCTACCGCTCTAGCAAAGCGGCACTGAATATGATGCTCCGGACGAGTGCCATTGAGATGTCGCGCCGCTGGAAAGAGGCTGTCTGCGTTGGCCTACATCCGGGCACTGTAGACACCGCCCTCTCAAAACCCTTTCAAAGTGGTGTGGCGGATAAGAAGCTGTTTTCTTCCGACTATTCGGCTGGAGAGATGCTCAAAGTGTTGGATAGCCTGACGCCGGAACAGACTGGGCAGGTATTTGATTATGCAGGAAAAGTTGTGCCCTTTTAGAGGGCTTGCATTCTCAGCAGCGTGAAAGCGTCTGGCGAAAGGGTGAGTGCGGCTGCGCTATCCTTTACGCTATAGTCGCTTTTATATATGACGGCTCAAACAGCGTCGCTTACCACCTGGCGGCGAGATTTAATCAAAAGGACGTGTGCATGGCTTTGCCGCCAGTTTTACAGAATTTGCGTTTGCCGGTTGTCGGCGCGCCGCTGTTTATCGTGTCGAATCCAAAACTGGTTATCGCCCAGTGTAAAGCGGGTGTCGTCGGCTCCTTTCCCGCTCTCAATGCGCGCCCCGCGGAGATGCTGGAGGCTTGGCTGAAGGAGATTACGGAAGAGCTGGACCGTCATAACCAAGCCAATCCCGATACGCCCGCCGCGCCTTATGCGGTGAACCAGATTGTCCACAAGTCCAACAATCGCCTGATGTACGACATCGAGATGTGCGTGAAATATAAGGTGCCAATTACCATTACATCGCTCGGCGCGCGCGAAGAGCTGAACGAAGCCATGCATTCAGTCGGCGGCATAACGTTGCATGACATCATCAACAACCGCTTTGCAAAAAAGGCGATTGAGAAAGGCGCTGATGGCCTCATTGCCGTGGCCGCAGGCGCGGGTGGCCATGCAGGTGCGCTGAGCCCCTTCGCCTTGGTTCAAGAAATTCGCGAATGGTTCGATGGGCCGCTTCTGCTATCTGGCTCCATTGCCACAGGCGATGCCGTGCTGGCATCGCAGGCGATGGGCGCCGATTTGGCGTATATTGGGTCAGCCTTCATTGCCACCGACGAGGCCAATGCCGTCCATGGCTATAAGCAGATGATTGTGGACAGTGCCGCGCAGGACATTGTCTATTCAAACCTCTTCACCGGCGTTCATGGCAACTATCTCAAGCCCTCCATAGAAAACGCTGGCCTCGACCCAAATAATCTGCCGGAAAGCGACCCATCTAAGATGAATTTCGGCTCTGGCGGTAATCAAGATTCCAAAGCCTGGAAGGATATCTGGGGCTGCGGGCAAGGCATTGGGGCTGTAAAATCAATCGGCCCGGTGGCTGATATGGTGGACCGGCTGGCAGGTGAATATAATACCGCCAAAAGCCGCCTTGCCGCATAGTGTCCTTTCTTGACGATATCTTTGGCCTGAAAGGCAAGGTCGCCCTGGTAACCGGCGGCGCGACGGGCATCGGGCGCATGGCCAGTGAGGCCTTGGTGCGCGCTGGCGCAAAAGTCTATATCGCCAGCCGCAAAGCCGATGCCTGTAAGGCCGTCGCCGAAGAGCTGAGCGCGTTCGGTGAGGCGATTGGGTTAGGCGCTGATTTATCCTCGGAATCCGGGGTGTTGCAGCTTTCCCAGTCTATTGCCGCTCATGAAGACAAGCTCGATATCCAAATTAACAATGCAGTCATAACCTGTGGCGCCAGCTATGGCAGTTTCCCTTGGGAGTCGTGGGATAACATCATGTCCGTCAATGTGAGCGCCGTTTTCAGCCTCACTCAGGCGTTAACGCCGCTGCTAGAAAAGGCGGCAACTGAAGAGATACCCGCCCGGGTCGTCAATGTCGGCTCGGTGGTGGCCAATCAGCCGATTGGGAACAATGCTTATAGCTATGCTGCGTCGAAAGCGGCAGTGCACCACCTAACGCAAATACTGAGCAATGAACTTGCTGGCAAGCAGATCACCGTAAACGCCATTGCCCCAGGGCCTTTCCCCAGTCGAATGATGGCTTTTGTGACGGAAAATGAGGCGGCGGCGAAAATGGTGGCTGGGGGCATACCACTCGGACGCCTTGGCATGCCAAGTGATATTGCTGGCGCGATTCTATTCCTGTGTGGCAAAGGAGGCAGCTACACCACGGGGGCGATTCTTCCCGTTGATGGCGGCGGCCACTGTCAAGCGCACGGTATGTTTTAACGGAGAAGAGCCATGCCCACCATTCTAGCATCCGACCTGCAGAGCTATGTGGGCAAAGAAACAGGGCTTTCGGATTGGATTGAGATAACGCAGCCAGATGTGAATGCATTTGCTGATGTGACACGGGACCACCAATTCATCCATGTGGATGTCGAGAAGGCGAAGGAATCGCCTTTTGGTGGCACTATTGCGCATGGTTTTCTCACCCTATCGCTTCTATCTGGGTTCGCTGACGGCACGACACTGGCGCTGGATGGCGCGAAAATGGGCGTCAATTATGGGCTGGAAAAAGTTCGGTTTTTGGCGCCTGTGAAGGTAGGCAAACGCATCCGTGGCCGCTTCGTTCTTGCAGAGGCCAACGAGCGCAAGCCCGGCGTGTTTCAAATGATTTATGAGGCAAGCGTCGACATCGAGGGGGAAGACAAGCCCGCCTTGTCGGCCCAGTGGATTGTTCTGCAGTACATCTAACGTATTTAAGAGAGGGGATTTTTCATGGCTATTCGATTTGATGACCGTGTTGCCATCGTCACCGGCGCTGGCAATGGCCTGGGACGGCAACATGCTTTGGCGCTGGCGGCGCGCGGCGCAAAGGTCGTTGTGAATGACCTAGGCGGCGCGCGCGATGGCTCCGGGGCATCCTCTGAGGCGGCTGAAAAAGTGGTTGAGGAAATCAAAGCGGCTGGCGGCCAAGCCATCGCCAATGGGGCGAATGTGGCTGACTATGCACAAGTCGAAGCCATGGTCGCCCAAACCAAAGAGGCTTTTGGCAGAGTCCACGTGCGCATCAACAATGCCGGGATTTTGCGCGACAAATCCTTCGTCAAAATGCCCATCGAAGACTTTGAAGCCGTCGTCAAAGTCCACCTCATGGGCTCCACCAATTGTACCAAAGCCTGCTGGGAGACCATGCGCGAGCAGAACTATGGCCGCATCGTCATGACCACATCATCGACCGGGCTTTATGGCAACTTTGGCCAGGCCAACTATGGCGCTGCCAAGCTGGGCTTGGTGGGTCTCATGAACACTCTTTATCTGGAAGGCGCGAAGTACAACATCCGCGTCAATACCATTTCCCCGGTCGCGGCAACGCGTATGACCGAAGATATCATGCCGCAACAAATCCTCGATTTGCTGGTTCCCGAAGCGGTGACCCCCGCTGTCCTCTATCTCGCCAGTGAAGATGCGCCCTCTAAAGTCATCTTGTCAGCCGGGGCGGGCAGCTATGCGCGGGCCAGGATTTATGAAACCGGCGGCATAAACCTCGCTGCGGAAGACCGAACACCTGAGAATATCGCAGCGCATTTTGAAGCCATTTCCGATGAGGCAGGGCAGAAGGACTACGCAGACGGCTCTGGCCAAGGCAATAACCTGCTCGGCAAGGCTGCAAAAGCGCTTGGCATTAAGCTGGGATAGCGACACCATAAGAACAGACGCCTAAGACGGAGTATCGCAGAGAGTAGTGTTATGTCTGATATAGCTTTGGACGCCGAGCCAAAACCAAACGCTTTCAAACTTGTGGCCCTGCAGCCCTATTTGGACATGTTCCGCTTCAAAGGCCGGACAGCGCGCTCCACCTTCTGGCTGCATATGGTCATGGCCTATATCTTTAGCTATGCGCTCTCTGCCGTGACCATGTCCCTGTTTTTCGACATGGCGCGGTTTGAAGAGGCCGTCATCCTGGCAGAAAACGACCCAGCAATATTTCAGGGCGTAATGGCTGACTTTTCGAGCGCCTTGCTGCCAGCCATGCTCGTATCGCTCGCGGCGTTTGTTGCGCTCCCCTCCATGCTGGTGCGGCGCATGCATGACACAGGGCGAAGCGGCTGGTGGGCTGCGCCTTATTTGCTCATCAGTCTCCTCGGCGCCATTGTCAGCTTCGTTTATCTGCCGAAATTCATGAATTCGGTATCGGATCAGGATGTGGAAGCAATTAAATCGCTGGTCTTCAGCGGTTTGGCCATTGGGGCTGTATCGTTCGTAATCATGGTGGTGACAATTGTGCTTGCGGCGCTGAAGGGGGATCCTGAAGTGAACCGCTATGGGGCTCCCCCGCCTTCCGCCATCAGCTAATACAATTTTTGACGAATTGCGCTGTTTTTTAAGCGCTCAACTCTTGCATGCCTCAACCGCAAGTTATATTTCTGTAACAATTATAAGAAATATCCTAACGTATTTTGAGTAAACGAAAGGGCGGGTAATGCTTCTAAGAATAACGAAACTCTTTTCTATGCTAGCGTTGGTTTTGGCTGTTGGTGCCTGTGCAAGTGCAACCACCAAGGTGTCACAACCGGTTGCTGCGCCGGTAAAAGTGGAGACAATCCAAATCGTGCGAGCTCCTGACACCGTAGCGGTTGAACAAAGTGTATCAGAGCACTTTGAAAAGCGTTTGCGGCAATATCTCTATGAAAAGGGGCCTTTCAAAGAAGGTGATGACGTGACTGTTACCTACCGCTTCGTGCAGTTGGATCGCGGCAGCCGCGCCTCGCGATACTTCCTAGGCCCGTTTGGCGGCAAAGGAACTATGACCATTGAAGCTGTCTTCACCGATGGCAACAGCAATACGCTCTCCACTATTGAAGTGGGCGGGGAAATCGCCGGCGGCATTTTTGGCGGCGATTTCGACGAGGCGTTGAGCAAAGCCGCTGGCGAAGTGTCGGATTATGCTGAAGAGTTTTTCGGTGCGGGTGAGACAGCGAACGTTTCTCGCTAGAATACACCGGTACAAGAAGGTGGACGCTGACCCCTGCTAGCATTGCGTGCAAGGGTCAGCTCCGTTGGCCTGTCTCTTAGCTGGCGGCTTGCGCGTGGGCTTCGATAAACCAAAGTGATTTATCGATATCGCGGGATAAGCCGGTGAGCAGGTCTACGGTGTCTTCGTCACCAATGTCGCCCACCTCGTTCATGGCGTCGCGGACCCGCTTTCCAAATGCGGCGTAGGCGCTGGAGAGCGCTTCAACATGGTCGCTGCCGTTGGCGATATCCACGGGATAGGCCGCCAGTTGCGTTTCGCCAGCAACAGCCTGGCTCGTGCCGCGCGGGGTTCCGCCAAGCATCGCAATCCGCTCTGCAATTGCGTCTACATGCTCTTGCACGGTGTCGTTAAGCTGGTCGAATAACTCATGCAGCGCGATGAAGTTTGGGCCTTTCACCGTCCAATGTGCTTGTTTGGTTTGCAGGCTCAAATCAATGGCTTCCACAAGGCGCGCTTGCAGTACCTCGACCGTTGATTGGCGTACATTTTCTGTTAGGTCATTCTTAGTCTTATAAAGTGCCATGGCGGTATCCCTGTCATGCGGTGGTTAGTACGCAGCTTATGTGGCGGCTCGAATCAATATTGACAAGACATCAAGCCGGCGTAAAATCTACTGTCAATCATCGATTTTTTCGATGAAAAAAGGCATCAGGAAGGGCTTGGAAAATGCGGTTCTTTTTCTGGAAAAAATGGCTCCCCGGGACGGATTCGAACCGCCGGCCAAGCGGTTAACAGCCGCTTGCTCTACCGCTGAGCTACCGGGGACCATGACATGGATAAACTATTGCCGCATCAGCACGGCGGGTCATAACAACTTCGTTTGAACCTGCCAAGTGGCTTTGTATGGTCTCGTTTTTTCAGTGCGGCTGGAGGCGCGGACCGGAATCGAACCGGTGTATACGGATTTGCAGTCCGCTGCGTCGCCACTCCGCCACCGCGCCGGTGCCGCCATATGAAAACGACTTGCGTGGCTTAGTGTCTCTTGTAGGGCTTGGCAAGGTTAACCTGCGTTGGCTCAAATCTGCTTGGGATTGACCGACAAAAAGGACTGCACAAGCGCTGATATATGTGAAATAACAAGGGCTCTGGCACTAGTTCTTATGAGTTTGTAGGATCAGTGCGTCTTGCGTGGAGGGTCTAAGGGGGGCGAAAAGGATGGAATTTGCCAAAGCGCGTGACGCTATGATTAGCGGCCAATTGCGGCCCAATAAGGTGGGTGATTCTGCTTTGGTAGCCGCTATCCGCACGGTTCCACGCGAGATATTTGTGCCCCGGGCCAAGCGTGACATTGCCTATGTGGATGAGGATTTAGAGATCGCGCCTGGGCGCTGGCTGATGGAGCCGGTGGTTTTCGCTCGGTTGGTTCAAGCGGCAGAAATCAAAAAAACCGATGCTGTGTTGGATCTGGGATGTCTGACGGGATACTCAACTAGTGTTCTGTCGTATTTGGCCAGCGCCGTTGTCGGTGTGGAAGCTGACTTTGGCTTGGTGGAGAAAGCCAACGCGAATTTGGCCGACTTGTCCCTTGGCAACGCTGCTGTCATCGAGGGGGATTTATTGGAAGGCTATGCCAAAGAGGCGCCATTTGATGTGATTTTGATTGGCGGCGCGGTAGAGCGCATTCCCCATAGCTTCATTGATCAGCTTGCTGAAGGCGGCCGCTTGGTCACTGTGCAAGTAAAGAACGGCGTTGGCAGGGCCGTCATTGGCAGAAAGTCTGCAGGCGTTTTTGGGCTCGTGGATTTCATGGATGCCCAATGCCCCATCATTCCTGGTTTTGAGCTGCCAGATACGTTTTCATTTTAAGCAGCACCTGCTTGAAAGACCTGTCACACTACCGATAAACCTCTGCATTAAGAAGATTTGGCCTCATGCTTGGGCCCTAGGAGACACCATGCCTATGTTATCGCGTCGTCTATTCACTATGACACTTGCGGCGTTGGCTGCTGTTGTGGCGGCTGCGCCGGTTGTTCAAGCCCAGTCGCT
The DNA here is from genome assembly GCA_937884085.1 of uncultured Sphingomonadales bacterium. Lineage (GTDB taxonomy): Bacteria > Pseudomonadota > Alphaproteobacteria > Sphingomonadales > CAKZYD01 > CAKZYD01. Next base: position 8,902 of record CAKZYD010000365.1, read on the forward strand.
CAAAGAAGCGATGGCGCTTGCCTATGAAGGCAATCCAACCCTGCAAGCCCAGCGTGCCGCCCTACGCGGCACAGACGAAGACGTGATGCAGGCCAACTCCAATTATCTGCCATCGGTCTCTGGTACCGGGTCCATTGACCGGACGGATAGCGATATTGATGTAGAGACTATTACGCTAGCAGATGGCACCGCGGTTCCAGGGCAAGATATCGCCTTTGATGCCACCAATAAGAATATTGCCGCCCGCGTTGACCAACCGCTCTTCCGAGGCTTTCGCACATTCAATGCCGTCAAGCGGGCAAAGGCGAGCGTCTTAGCGGGCCGCGCTAACTTGCTCTCGGTGGAGCAAGACGTGCTCTTCCGGACTGTTAGTGCTTATATGAATGTGCTGCGCGACACAGCGGTTTTGGGCCTGAATGACAACCAAATCACTGTTCTGCAGCGTCAGCTGGAGGCAAGCCGCGACCGTTTTCGTGTTGGCGAAATCACGCGCACTGATGTTGCGCAATCCGAAGCCCGGCTTGCAGATGCTGTCTCTAGCAGGGCCGAGGCATCAGCGGCGCTGACGGCGAGCCAGGAGCAGTTTCGCCGCGTCGTTGGGGAAATGCCGGCGACATTGGTGGAGCCTGACTTGCCGGAATTGCCTGCCTCGCTTGATGTGGCGATTGATCTTGGTATGGAGCGTGCGCCAGGTGTGAATGCCGCGCGCTATGTGGAAGAGGCGGCGCGGGCCTCAATCAAAGAGGCGAAGGGCAACTTGCTGCCGACGTTGAATGGCTTCGCGACTATTTCCCGCTCCTCAGGTGCGCAGCTGGTCGGCGCAGATATCACAGCGCAATCGACCGCCGTCATCAAGTCTGTCGGCGCCGAAGTCACCGTGCCGTTCTATCAGTCTGGCACAGAGTATTCTGCCGTTCGCCAAGCCAAACAGTTGCAAAGCCAACGCTTGTTAGAAATCCGCGCTGCTGAACGTCTCGTCGTAGAAGCCGTGTCCACAACTTGGCAAGTCTATCAGGCCAGCATTGCGCAAATCGCTGCAAACCAACAGTCCGTCAAAGCCAACGAAATCGCTCTTGATGGCGTGCGTCAGGAAGCTGCGGTGGGCTCGCGAACGACGTTGGATGTTCTCGACGCCGAGCAAGAGTTTCTCAACGCTCAAGTCAGCTTAATTCGGGCGGAGCGGGATCAAATGGTCGCAGCCTATGACCTGTTGGCTGCCGTTGGTGGCCTCACAGCGCGCGCTCAAACGCTGCCGGTAACCTATTATGATCCGTCGAAAAACCTTGAGCGCGTTGACTGGAAGCTCATTGGGTTTGGCAACGAATAGCGTAGCCGTTTGCCATCTTTAGTCTTGCCTTGTGGCCACTTAGCCTGCTTAAGGTTTATTAACCTTGTTTTTGTTAGACAGGGTTGAACGTTACCAGGCGAGGCGGAGGCCCCGACCAGCCAATGGCTGAACAAAGCGCACAACAAGAACCATCCATGGAGGAAATTCTGGCGTCCATTCGTCGGATTATCTCTGAAGATGCAGAGGAAGAAGCACCGGGCGGCGCGCCTGAAGCGGCTGCGGGCCCGACTGAAGTGCCGCCCGAGCCGGAGCCTGAACCAGACCCAGAGCCCGAGCCAGCACCTGAGGAGCTCGACGAGCCTCAAGCGGAGCAAGAAGACAGCATGGAGCCGGTTCAGGTTGAGCCTGAGCCTGAGGCCTTGGCGCCTGAACCTGATGTCGACGCGCCGCCACCTGACCCTGAGCCGGAACCGGTACCTGAGCCAGACCCGGTCCCCGTTATGGAAGCGGTTGCTGACGACCCGGCTCTTCCAGACCCCATTGATGATACTGACGACGTCTTGGAGCTTACGGAGGTTGCCCCTGGCACGCCTGGGGGCGAGCCTATCGTGTCGCACATGACCGAAGCGGCAACGTCGGAGCACCTTCAGGCCTTGTCAGGTTTGTTGGTGCGCAGTTATCCCGGGTCGGAAAATACCCTTGAGGGTTTGGTGCGGGAAATGCTCAAACCCATGCTGCGCGAATGGCTGGATGCCAATCTTCCAAAATTGGTTGAAAACCTGGTCAATCGCGAGATTGCGCGGATTGCAGGGCGCGACAAATAAGTCGCAGTATTTAAACAGTTTTCGGCCCGCCTTTTCATTTCTAATGCGACATGCCAATACCGGTGGTGCAGTAGCGCTAAGGGATGTGGGGTATGTCTGATCTGAACCTCGAAACGCGTGGGGAAACGCAAATTCTGCGGATGACGCGGGCACCGGTGAATGCGCTGGGCCCGGATATGCTGGCGCAAATGGACGCCATTATGGATGAGATGTCTGCTGCCCCGCCGCGCGGTGGTCTTGTTCTGTCAGGTCTTGAAAAGAGCTTTTGCGCCGGGATTGATACCAAGGCCTTAGCCGGGTTTTCAGAAGCCGAGAAGGCGGCCGCACTGAGCTTGATCGTTATTTTCTTTGCCAAGCTCTA
>CAKZYD010000366.1 GCA_937884085.1 uncultured Sphingomonadales bacterium
TCCAGGCATTCGTGGTCCAGCCCGTTTGTTTGCGTGAACGGCTGGCGTGGCCCCTGATGTGGCTGGCCGGGTTGATACCATTCCGCCGGGTCTCCATGGCGGCAACGTGGACAACCAAAACATGGGCGTTGGCACCAGCATGTTCTATCCCGTCCAAGTGGATGGTGGGCTGTTTAGCATCGGCGATTCCCATTTCAGCCAAGGCGATGGCGAGGTCAGCGGCGCTGCCATTGAAGCCAGCCTGAACTGCCTCCTGCAATTCATCGTTCGCAAGGACTTCCATCATCCCAGCCCACTCCTAGAGACGCCTACGCACTGGATTGTCCATGGCTTTGATGAAGACCTTAACCAGGCTATGAAGAACGCTGCCCTCGACACGCAGAAGCTGCTACAAGAGCAATGCGGCCTGAGTGCGGATGACGCCTATTCGCTCATGAGCGTAGCCTGTGATTTCCATATCACCCAGGTGGTCGATAGCACCCAGGGTGTGCATGCTAAGATACCGCGCCACATCTTCCCGCAGCGGGGTGATGCTGAGTTGAAGTCGTAATCTTCACTTTCATTCTCGGCATTTGTCCCCGAGCTCGGTGGTGCAGACAGCTTTAAGAAAATCGTTGGCTCGCAAGGAAAATCGACGACTAAAACTAGAAGACCAAGATGACTAAACCAATTTTAAAAGGAACTCTGGCGCCTGCCGGCAATGTGCCAGGGCTAGTGCCGCCCAGCCAACCAGACGCTGAAGAGACCGCTTGGACATTTCGTGCGGCCGACTACCCAGCGGATGAGCGGACTGCGGCTTGGAAGCAGGCCATTGATCGCTTGCGGTTTTCCTTGGCGGCGCTGGATGAGACCTCTCCCTTGCGCGGAAAAATCCAATATCGTGCATCGCCCTTGGGAATGGAGTTCACGGTCGTTGAAGGGGCTTCCATGGTCTTTGCTGGCCAAGCGACAAGCCGCCGTGATGCGATTTGGCTTGCCCTTAGTCTTCGTGGAGAGGCCGTGCTGGCTGATGATGAGGATGAGTGTGATATTCATCCTGGAGATTTGGCCTACGGGCCTACGGGCGGCGATGCGACCCTGCGCTTTCCGGGACGCTTTCGGGCGCTCCTTATTACGGCGCCAAAGGTGTCGCTCAATCCGCGCATCCTTATTCCGCTATCGCTTAATTTAGGGCATTTGCCGGGGTCTGACGGCATTCACTCTGTCTTTTCGGGAATGCTCAGCAATTTAGCGGATGTTCTTATGGATGTGAAAGACCATCAGCTGCGCCCGGTTGAGCTTGCCATTCCCGAGTTTCTGCTCACCAGTTTGGAGGCGGAGAAAATCGCCTTTGGCCTCGGCGGCAACGCCGGCGCTAAAGCCTACGACTTCCACCGCGTCTGCCAAGATATTGAAGCCAATTTGAGTGACCCGGACCTGTCTTTGAAAGTGGTGGCGCAAATGTCTGGCGCTTCTATGCGCTACATCCAAAAGCTGTTTGCAGGTGCTGGCACTGGCTTTAGCAATTATATCCGAACGCGCCGTTTGGAGCGCTGCCGTCAGGATTTGGGGAGCCCGATTCACGCGGATTTATCTATCTCAGAAATCTGCTTCCGCTGGGGCTTTAACGGCACGGCACATTTTAGCCGGACCTTTAAAGCTCAATATGGCATGCCCCCGCGCGCCTATCGTCGCTCTGTATTGCCAGACGCCAATGGGGAAGATGGGCACTAAATTGGGTGGCCGGTACCGCGCGCTTGCCCTTTCAATCAAGTCCCAGCGATTGCCATAGAGGTCTTCAAAAACGACGACTTGCCCATAGGACTCTTGTCTTGGGGTTTCGCAAAATTGCACGCCCGCAGCCTGGAATCGGGCATAGTCGCGTGCGAAGTCGTCTGTCTCCAAAAACAGGAAGACACGCCCGCCCGATTGATTGCCGATAG
>CAKZYD010000367.1 GCA_937884085.1 uncultured Sphingomonadales bacterium
CCACGCCCATATGCGGCCTGCGTGGGAAGTCCCGCTTGCCTAGCACATGCGCTTTCACACTCAGGGTGTCGCCGGGATAGACGGGTCTGCGCCAGCGTACTTTATCGATACCCGGTGAGCCAGTTGCTGCGATGGGGTGCGCTTTTCCGTGGTCGACGATCATCCGCATGGTCATGGCGCAGGTGTGCCAGCCAGAGGCGCTGATTTTGCCGAAGAAGGTCTTGGCGGCGGCTTCGTCATCTAGGTGGAAGGGCTGGGGGTCGTAGGCGCTGGCAAAGCTGAGGACTTCCTCTCGCGTGACGGGGTATGCGCCGTAGCTTTGGACCGTCCCTATCTCTACGTCTTCAAAGTAGAGCATGGTCTAGTTCGCAAAGCGGAACAGCATGATGTCGCCGTCCTTCACCAGATAGTCTTTGCCTTCCAGTCGCATCTTGCCCTTTTCCTTCGCGCCGGTTTCGCCATCGCAGGCGATATAATCGTCAAAGCCAATGGTTTCAGCCCGGATAAAGCCTTTTTCAAAGTCCGTGTGGATGCGCCCTGCGGCTTGCGGGGCGGTGGCGCCGTCGTGAACCGTCCAAGCGCGGGCTTCCTTGGGGCCAGCTGTGAAGAAGGTGAGGAGGCCGAGGAGGCCGTAGCCAGCGCGGATGACGCGGGCGAGGCCGGTTTCTTCCAGGCCCAAATCATCTAAGAAGGCGGCTTGTTCTTCCGCGTCGTCGAGCTGGGCGATTTCCGCCTCGATGGCCGCGCAAATGATAACGCAGCTGGCGCCTTCGGCAGCCGCTTTGGCTTCCACCGCGGCGGAATGGGCATTGCCCGTGGCCGCTTCGCCTTCATCCACATTGCAGATATAAAGGACGGGTTTGGCCGTGAGCAGCTGCAAGCCTTTGAACAGGCGGATGTCTTCTGGGTCAGAGAGTTCCAAAAGCCTGGCTGGCTTGCCGTCCTCTAGGAGGGGAATGACGCGCTCAATCATGTCGAGCGCGGCTTTTGCCTCTTTCTCGCCGCCACGGACTTTGCGGATGAGGCCATCCGCGCGCTTTTGCAGGCTTTCCAGGTCCGAGAGCATCAGCTCTGTTTCGACCGTCTCTGCATCGGCCACCGGGTCTACGCGGCCATCCACATGGGTGATATCGCCATCCTCAAAGCAGCGCAGCACATGGGCGATGGCATCGACCTCGCGGATGTTGCCGAGGAACTGATTGCCAAGGCCTTCGCCTTTGGATGCGCCGCGCACCAGGCCTGCGATGTCCACAAAGCTGAGCTGCGTTTCAATGACATTGGCGCTCTTGGCAATGCTGGCGATTTGCTCAAGGCGCGGGTCCGGCACGGGCACTTGGCCCACATTGGGCTCAATCGTGCAGAAAGGGTAGTTCGCTGCCGCCGCCGCTGCCGTCTTCGTCAGTGCGTTAAAGAGCGTTGATTTACCTACATTTGGCAACCCGACGATGCCGCATTTAAAGCCCATGATGTATCTCGTTCCTGTTCGGTGCGGGTGGTTTAGCGCAGACGCAGCGCTGTGTCTGATAGAAATTTTGCCTCATTGCCTGTGGCAAGGCTCTTGGCTTCGGCAGCAATGGCGCCCAGGAGATCTGGCAAAGCCTCAAGCTCGGCTTTTGAAAAGTTCCCAAGCACATGCTTGTGCACCAGGGGCTTCGCGCCAGGATGCCCAATGCCGATGCGTAGCCGCATGAAATCAGGCGTGCCGAGATGCGATTGGATGGATTTAAGGCCATTATGGCCCGCATTGCCGCCGCCTGTTTTGACTTTGAGCTTGAACGGCTCCAAGTCGAGCTCATCATGGATGGCCAGGACTTTTGCTGGCGCGACTTTATAGAATTGGGCGGCCTCCCGCACCGCTTCGCCGCTGGCGTTCATAAAGGTCTGCGGCTTCATGAGCAGGACTTTGGTGCTGCCAAGCTTGCATTCGCTCACCAAGGATTTGAACTTTTTCCGGAAGGCCGGGGCGCTTGCCATGTCCGCAATGGCATCGACCACCATGAAGCCAACATTATGCCGGTGTAGCGCGTACTGCGCGCCGGGATTGCCAAGGCCTGCAATGATGAACACGGGAGGGTCACTCTGGCTTGAGGGGTCTTCAGAACTGATAAAAAGGCGCTGCAAGGTCTCCCTGCAGCGCCTCCAAATTGCTTTCGCCATAGCGTAGAAGCGGCTTAGCTGTCGTCTTCAGCTTCGGTTTCTTCGCCCTCAGCCTCTTCGCCTTCATCCTCAGCTGAGTCTTCGGCGCTCTTCATAGCGCTTGGCGCAACCACCGTCGCGATGGTGAAGTCACGGTCCGTGATGGTTGGCTGAACGCCCTCTGGGAGGGTGACGTCGGAGATGTGAACGCTGTCGCCCATCTCAAGGCCGGTTAGGTCAACATCAATGCTGTCTGGAATGCTGGTCGCGGGGGCAACCACTTCAACGGCATAGCGCACCACGTTCAAAACGCCGCCCGATTTCAGGGCTGGGCTGTCATCTTCATTCATGAAGTTCACAGGCACTTCCACTTGGATGGTGGCGCCTTTTTCCAGCCGCAGAAAGTCGACGTGCAGTGGCACGCTGGATACAGGATGGAATTGGACATCGCGCGGGAAGCTGCGTGTCACGTCTTTGCCAGCGCTGATGTCAAACACGGATGTAAAGAACGTGCCCTTATTCAAGAGCTTCTCAAGCATCCGGCGTTCGATTTTAATATTCTCAGGTTCTTTTTTGCCGCCATAGATAACGGCGGGCACGAAGCCCTCACGCCTGACCGCACGAGAGGCTCCCTTGCCTGCCCGTTCCCGCGGTTCGACGTCGAGTTTAATGATATCCGACATGTCGTCCTCATGGTTTCAAGTGAGTAGTGCAGCGCACCGCGCGCTGCGGTTTCCATCGCATTCATCCACAAGCGCCTCCAGGGATGCCGCAGGCGGATGTCATTGCGAAGCCGGGGAGGTACATGAGACCAGCTAAAAAGGCAATAACTGTTCTGTTTCTGCCTGGGGCGTCTCGCGGCTCATCTAGTAGCCCGCTGTCCTGAACTTGATTCAGGACCTGGTCCTGCAGCCTGAGCCTCTCGCGGAAAGAGATGCTGAATCAAGTTCAGCATGGCGGGTTTGGGCAGCCCCCTCCTAAGTCCTTGCCCCACTCTTGAAGACAGATGGACGGGGGAGGACTTGATGTTCGCTCAATGCTCCTGCCTTCTGTCTCGACCTTAGAACGTGTGCCGAAAGCGGACGTTGGCGCCCAGGTCAATCTCTTCGAATTCGGATAAGAAGAAGCTGCTGAAGCGCTTGGTGTAGCCAACGCCAAAGGTTGCCTCCATATTCCGATCAATCGCATAGGCCGCCTGTGTTGACACAGCAATCTGGTTATCATTGCGCGCAGTCAGCGTGACGTCCTCGAAGAAGTCATAATAGCGGCTATGCACATATGATACATTGGCATTTATACGCCATTTTCTCCCTGCCACCCAGATGAGCTCGGCATTTGGATTCAGGGCAAGATTGTTTTGCTCTGATTGGTCTGACCAATTTGCCCGTACCGTCATGTTAATTTGTGTGACTAAGTTCTTCCGCAATTGAATGACCTTTGTGGCGCCGAGAGACAGGCCGTAAAATCCTGTGGCGTCACCGAATTCCCCGTTGAAGTTCACACCGGTGCTAAATCCGAGACTGACAAACATAAAGTCGTCAAACACATCTTGACCGACATAGCCGCTGAGAAGAAGGTTTTTGAAGTCCGGCGCGCCGCGCTGCTCAAATTCCGTAGCCGACGCGATAAGATTCAGTCCGGCACTAAACTCGGACGCAACGACTGTATTTACCCCCGCTGTGAAGCCCAGCGACCCATAGGCACTGTCCTCGGTGCCAACATCCAAGGTTCGACTTGGATTGGTGCTATATCCTGCTCCGCCCAGCGCGCTTAAGGAGAAGATCTCATTCACATCGAGCACGAAGATGCCAGATTCGCCTGGGATAGTGTCGCCCACAGTTGAGCGCTGTTCTTGTGTTTGGCCGAGGTCAAGGGCCTGGTCAAATTGCGATCCGCGCGTGATCGCGCCTTCCACATCGCCTATGGTTTGTGCGTGCGCCGCACTCCAGCTGACCGCAGCCACCAATGTGGCTACGCGAATGCTAACTCTAAACATGGTTCTCTCCCTATGAGCCAGGCTGTTGGCCAACGGCCACCCGCAAGACGGCGCGTTCGCCTGTTCTCAGGCTGTAATCTTGATTGTCATCGCCTTGGCTGATGTTGAAGATGTTGATGGCTGCAGTGTTGGGCGACAAGGCACCCTCATTGACCGCTTCAATATTGACCGTCGCGACACCTGGGTTAAGCCCGATGTCAAAGCGTTGCCCGGCGTTGGTCAGATTGACACGCTGTGAAAATACCGTCCGCGTAAACTGCGTGACTTCAACATCCACAATGTCTCCATCCTCAATGCCAAAGTCGCTGAGGAAATAGGATAAAGTCGTGCCCGAAATCCCAATGTCGCTGAGGCCAGCGGTCGAGAACAGGTCGCGGCTATCGGCCAGAATGTCGCCTAAAGCCAGTTGAGAGCGTTTCTGTGTCCACAGACCTTGTAGCGCGCCGGGCGGTCCACAGCCCACATAGCCGCCGCATGCTGGCTGTGTCATCGCCCATTTTCTAAAGCCGGGGTCATCGGCCCAGCGGATAAGTTGGCGTGCATTGGCAAGGGCTGCGGCCAGGTTTGGATAGCCAGCTTGAACTGCTAGGCGTTCCAGCTTGCGCCGGTCCTGCGTTTCCAGCCACTCTTCCCATGGGCCTAGGTCGGTCTGAACGATGCCTGATAGGCCGCCAGCAGTGCCCTTTTTCTTACGCTCAGGGTCATCGAGGCCGAAATAGTCAAAGGCCAGCCAGTCAGAGCCCTGCGGCCAACTATCGTCTCCGCCAAAGGGGCGCAGCGTGATTTGCGAGCCATCTGGACCGTCGAAAGTGGGCGGCACCCATTTCGGCGGCTTCCATGTCGGTGGCACCCATGTCGGCATGTCAAAGTTCACTGGAACAACGTCGAATTTGGACGTGTAAAGGGTGCTTAAAACCAGCGGTGATGTGGTGCCGGGCGGTGAATACCAGGGCGACAAGGGCAACTCACCGTCAAAGAAAGCAGCGAGCAGGTCTGATTGCTCTTCAGTTTCTTCGTCTTCGGCTGCGGCTTCAAATGCGCTCGTTAGGTCAGCGATCATCTCATCGATGACACGCATCGCCTCTGCTGCCGCTTCCGCTGCGGGATTGCCATATGGGCCGCCCGGCGGTGTTGTCTCGTCATCCTTGCCCTTATTTTTATTGGGATCTTTCTCTGGATCATATTTGGGATAGTTGTCCCCACCGCCTGTGGTTGGTGGATCGTTGCTTGCCACGTCATCGCCTTCGCCTTCGCCGCGCCAGTTGGTGCCGGGGGGCGTGCCCACAGGGGCATCTGGATCAATCCCGAAGTCACGGACCAGTATCGCACGGCCTGCTGGAGACTTCTTCAGATACTCCCAAAATCCGGGCGTTGGCAGACCCGTGTCAGGGTCGACGCGGATGTCGTCTTGAACGTTATATCCATCCTCATAGGGATCATATGTCTTGATCTGAACATAGGTTCCATCCGGCTGGCGCTCAAAATATTTCCCTAGAACTTCCTTAGGCGATAAATCAGACGGGAATTTTTGATAGAGGCCGGTATTGGTCGCTTGCAGCAATCCAAACTGCTCTTTGTTTTGCTTGATTTGTTTCTTTAACAGCAGCAGATATTCTTGCTGCGCTTGCTTGTTTTGCTGCTCAACAACGTCGCCCCAAAGCGACAGTTTATAATAGTCCGTGGCCACGTTTGAGGCGAAGACCAAGGTGCCATATGCCAGCTTTGCTTGGAGCAAGGACTTGCCGCCCCAGCCGCTGGTTGGCCCTTTTTTGACGCTGGCTGCATCGGTTGCAATGGAAAATAAAGCCCACCCTAAGTCGCTGGTGAGGTCGCCATAGTTGCTATAATCAAGCGATAACTCAAGGTCCGCGGTGGGATTGCCACCAACCTTGGTGGCATCAAAATTTCCCAGATTATAGCTGTTTTTTAGTGCCTTATCAGTGTTGAAGAGAAAGCTGAGGCCGTTGGTGACATTCTTCACCGCTCCCTTCTTTAGAAACTCATCAACACCTTTTGCCAGCTTGGATGCCCCGCTGGAGACGATTTGGACGGCTTTAATATCCTTCACTGCATTGATGAGCTGCTGCGATTTCTCCGCCATCTTGGCGAGGGTCGTCATCTCTTTGCCCAGCTTATCCATCTGCTGGATTGCGGACTGCGTGCTGTTCGTGAGGCTTTTGATCCTGTCTGCAAGAGATTTGGCTTTCGGGCCGAAAATAGTGTCCACATCGTCGGCATTATCAACCAGATTGAGATACTCGGTCGTCAGACTCTTCAAGAGCGTTTGATTGGCATCGATCAATTTACGCCCGTTTTCCATAGACTGGCGCACTGTCACAGACCGATTGGCCAATGCTTCGATCTGCGTCATGCCTTTGCTGAGCCTATCGGAAATCGCAAAGCTCTTGTCGGCCGTTAGAATCAGTTTTCGGTTCTTAATCTGCTTGCGGATTTGGTTTACGCCGTCCAAGGCGACATCGACATAGCTGCCA
>CAKZYD010000368.1 GCA_937884085.1 uncultured Sphingomonadales bacterium
CGCTGAGGACTTTTTGCGTGACAGCGGCATCCCGCGTTTCGCTGATCTGCGCTGTGATTTGCCGCATAGCCATTTCGAGTCCAAGACGGCCGCGGCGGACTTCCTCAAGCAACGTCTCATCTTCGCGCTCCGTGGCGAGCAGCTTCGCAAGATATTCAACCTGGCCCGCAAGCGCTTTCTGCTGTGCTTGCAACGCGCGATTATGCTCTACTAGGGTCTGAAGCGCTGATTCTTGCCGCACCCCACCTTCTTGTAGAGCATCAAGTTCATTTGCGATGCTGCTGTCACGCCGGAAGGCTTTGTCTAGAACTTCGCGCATCATCCCATGATATTCCTGGCGCAACGCCTTTTCTTTGCGATTTGCCGATCGCACAGCAAATTGGGTGCGCAAAGCAGTCAGCGGACCACGCATCTCTTTTGCCTGGTTTAAGGACGGTTCAGCAAAGGTGGGGGCGGTATCGACCTGCGGCGCCGTAGCCCGCATAACGGACAGTCTTTGAATAGCCAATCGAAGTTCCGTCAGCACTTCATCCTGTGCTTGGCGATCAGACTGCAAAGCGTGGAAACCATTGACAATGCTGGATGTTATATCGCGGCTTTGTTCCTGCTCGGTGGCACCCAGCTCACGGATTAGGTCAAGCTGCTCCATGAAAGCACGCTGTGTGTGGGCCATCTCGCGGGCCAGATCAGACAGAGCTGCAAGTCCTGACTGCGCTTCATTGCGCGATAGCTTTTCCGACATGGCATGAATTGAAAGCAGGATTTCAGAGACAGCTTGCGCTGACTTTTCAGCCGATTGCGCAGTCGTGGTCATCCGCGCCTCGAGCCGTGCCAAGCGCCTTAGAGCAGGGTCGGTGGCGTTCGCCAGCTGTTCGTCCTTCGCATTGTTTTCCAAGCGCGCGATATTGCTCAGCCAACTTTCAAACTCCAAAGGAAGGATACGGTGCGCGGCTGTACCAAAACGCTCAAGCAATCCAAGAGAAAGCGAGCAGAGCAGCCCAAATAGAGATGAGGAAAATCCTGTTGCCATGCCAACAAGCGGCCCTTGCAAGTCAGCGATGAGGCCTTGGAAGGCTGTATCAATGCTTTCACCAGAGTCGCCACCGAAATTGAGAGAGCCTATGATATCGCCCACTGACCCAACGGTTTGCATAAGGCCCACAAAGGTCCCTATAAGCCCTAAAAACACGAGTAGGCCGGAGATATATGTGAGCGTGGATTTGCGGTCGTCGATGCGAACATCAACACCCTCTACGAGCATCTTCACGGTGGATGGCGGCAGAACCAAAGCCTGGGGCTTGGTAAGCTCATCGCTAATCATCCGGTAGGCATGGCCCAGCAACTGCGGCGGGCTAAACACTCTAGCAGGGCGGTCATAGCAGCCCTCAGGCTGAGTGCCACGGTCTTTATATTGAACCTGCAGTGCAGTTAGCGCGACCATCTCATTGCGGAGGCTCATGACGCTGCGGAAGGCAAGGAAGCAGCCGAACACGAACGTCGAGATAATGGTGACGTTGAGGTACACGTTGGCCTCAACGGAGCGGATAACGAAGTCGAGCTGCCATAGCGCCAAGCCAAGGAACAGCCCCAGAATGAAGAGCATGCGAAATGCTTGAAGTCTGACTTCTTTTTGCATGTCGTTATGCCGCTACCGGACGCGGCTCACCCTCGCCTGCCTGCCGAATTCTCACTGCAGCGTTAACGCTAAGTGTTGAAGATATCCTAAACATAACGCGCCAGGTCACTGCGGCTTCATGCTGATGATGACCCGGTCGTCTTGTTCGCCGGGCTGCGGCAGAGATATTTTCGTGGCGATACGGTCTGCCGCAACACCACGTTGAAGCAAGATATTTCGGACCGTAAGCGCGCGAAAATATGCCTTCCGCCGCGCCTCCGACACTGAGCCAACACCAGATGAAGCGATAGAGCGAATTTCAAATCGCGCATCTGGCGCGGTTTTTTGCTGCTCAGCAAAATACTGTCCTACCTGCTCGGCGGCCGCATCATCTACATTTGTCGTGTCTGGCTCATAATCCAGCTGCAAGGCAACGGCAGCCGATGTGACGCGAATATCGCCATCGTTTTGCACGACCTCTTGGCTCGCCACGGCGATTTTTACCTTCTCATCCACCTTCCGCGTGAGAATGGTGAGCTTGTCTTGAGTATCTATTTTGTCATCTTGTCGCAGTTCGGTGCTTTTCGACGCAATGGAGCGACCTGTCGGTGCCTTAGGCGCGCCGGCGTTCTCTTCCGCTCTTTCCTTCAGGTCTTTTATTTCTTGCTGCGCCTCTTGAAGTTTCTCTTTTAAGTCAGAAACTTGGCTGGTTTGCGCAGCGCTTGCTGACGCTTGTTTTTGCTGTTTAGCATCGCTCTGCGCTTGATCTTCTGCCGTTGCTCCACCCGCCTCCTCGGTTGAAACGCTGGTATTTTCAACCATGCTGGCATCTGATTGGATTTTTTGCATCATGATGAACAACGTTAAGCCCAGCAGAATGAGCAGAAACGTAATCACCATGACAATTGTGGACAGCGCGTCCACAAAGCCAGGCCAGTGATTGGCTTCTTCTTCTGGTTTCCGGGCCAAGGCGAATCCTGCGTCAAGAAATGATGGTAAACAGCCAGGAAACTCTAATGGCCTAGCCTTAAGGAACGCTTTAAGCGGCGGGCCGGTTGTTGCGGATAGCGGCAATCATCTCATCGCGCGGGCCATCGCCCTTGATGCGACCGTTTTCGAGCCAGAGAATACGGTCAGCCAGCGCCAGAAGCGGCGTCCGGTGGGTGGAGATGACGGCTGTGCGGCCAGCGAGGAACGTTTCCAGACCTTTCACAACGGCTTGTTCAGCTGCAGAATCCATGGCCGAGGTTGGCTCATCCAGCAGGAGAAGGGCTGGATTTGAAACAAGCGACCGTGCCAGCAAGACAGCTTGACGCTGGCCGCCAGAGAGCCGTTCTCCATTGGGGCCTATTTTCATGGCAAGGCCTTGCTCATGCTGCGCCACAAATTGCCCAAGGCCAGCCGTGTTAATTGCAGCCACCAGGTCTTTTGACGCGACACTTTGAACGCCCAGCAGGATGTTGTCCTTCAAGCTCAAATTGAACAGTCGAGCATCCTGCGGCGCATACCCAATATGGCGGCGATAATCATTCACGCCGTATTGGTTGATGTGGAAGCCATCCACAAACATGTCGCCTTGGGTGGGCGTATAAAGGCCAGCCAGAAGAGTCAGCAAGCTGGTCTTACCGGCGCCGCTGGACCCCACAAGCGCAACAGTTTCGCCTGGATTTAAGGTGATATTGACGTCTTGGAGAACTGGGCTGCCCCCTTCTTCAAAGGCAAGCGACGCGTCCACCAAGCGCACATGGCCACGCAAGCGCCCTGCCCCAACACCGGCTGCAGAAAAAGCGCGCTCCTGCGGAAGGGCCAGCAGGTTGAGGACGTTTTTGAAGGAAGCTAGGGACTGCAGCGCCCGGCTTATCAGGCCATTCAGAGTAGTAATCGGCACCATAGCGCGGTTGGACAGCAGCGTGCATGCGACCATGGCGCCAACACTGATAAGGCCATCGCGCAGTTGCAATACGCCCAGCGTGATAACCCCAATCGTCACCAGCTGCATGATGAGCGGCGACGCATAGCTGGGTAGCATCGCCCAATACCGCGCGCGCTTAGACGCCATGGCCGCTTCATCGCTTATGACGTTCCAATGTTTCAGGAATTGGCCTTCCGCCAAAGAGGCTTTAATATGGCTGAGGCCCTCCAGCATGTCGTGCAAAAGGTTTTGCCGCGCATCTTGATATTTCACGCCGGATTTAGCCGCCCCTGTAAGGCCCGCATTAGCCCACAGGCCCATCACGAAGAGCGCCGCGGCGCCAACAAGCGGCGCCAGCGCAACCACCCCACCGATGAAATAAATCAGCAAAAGCACCACAAGGAAAAACGGCAAATCGATGCACAGCGCCATCACGGCGGTCGGCACGATGCTGGTGATGCTATCGATTTCCTTTAGGCCAGAGAGCGCGGCCCCCGCTTGGCGCGGCGCGTCTTTCGGCTGCGCCCGCAAAATTCGGTCGGCCACGCTATGCTGCAATTCTGTAGCAACGCGCAAGGCGACGGCCTCGAT
Source organism: uncultured Sphingomonadales bacterium (assembly GCA_937884085.1). Lineage (GTDB taxonomy): Bacteria > Pseudomonadota > Alphaproteobacteria > Sphingomonadales > CAKZYD01 > CAKZYD01. Next base: position 4,119 of record CAKZYD010000368.1, read on the forward strand.
GATGGAGTGGCGGATGAGCTTGAGGGCAAACTCAAAGCCAATGGCAATCACGACGCCAAGACCAAGCGCCCACAGCGTCTCCATCGCCAGATTTGGGACCACGCGGTCATACACCGCCATCAGGAACAGCGGTAGGACTAGGGCCAACAAGTTGATGATGACACCGGCGACAAGCAGCTGCGCCCATAGGCCTTTCCGCCTAAAAATAGCGTCTTTTAAAAAGGTGGTCGGAGAGGATGAGATAGCGTCCGCCGCATCGGTTTCCTCTAGCGGCGCAATGGCATCAGCCGTCAGATTGAAGCGAAAAATTTTTCCAGAATAGACAGAAAGCAACTCTTCTTCACAGAACACCTCATAACCCTCTGGCGTCCAGACAGTAACCTTTTCATCTGCCACTGCCGTCAGAACGGCCGCTTGACCGGTTTGTAGCACCGCCATGCATGGCATGTCCGAGGCCGTCAGCTTTGTGACCTTGCGATGGACCTGTTCTGCCTCCAGGCCAACTCGGGCGGCTGCAATTTGCACCGCGCCGACCGGTAAATCCCCATTGGTCAGCGGCAAGCCAGCTGTCAGCCGCTGACCGCTCACTTCAACGCCCGCATGCACACATATCTGATGCAACGCTGCCACCATCGGCAGCTGCCAGGTTGGAGTATCCTCTTGAGGAGGGTTTGACACGGGTCGTTGCCCACTAATCGCTGTTTTCCTTCGAGACCGACCCGCTGACATTTGGCTCAGGCTCTTAGCGCTTTGTTAGCGCTTGAAGCGTTAAAACTCCCTTAGGATTACTTTTTAGGATTTGCGTAACAATGTCGGAACGCACATCAAGCCGGCCGCAACGCTTTGCAGACATCACTGGCTTTGCCGCGCAGGCGGAACGGCTGGAGACGAAAACCAGCAGTCTGCTGCTGATTGTAATTACCACGGCGGTGGTGATTTTTCTGGGCTGGGCCGCCATTTTTGAACTAGATCAGGTAACCCGCGCGGAAGGCCGCGTTCTGCCATCAGCCCGCAAGCAAATGGTGCAGCATTTCGAAGGCGGCATCATCAGCGACATCGCCATTGAAGAAGGCCAGGTGGTGCGCAAGGGCGACCTGTTGCTGCGCATCCAAAACCAAATCAGCCAGGCCGAACTCGTCAACACGCGCTGGGAGCTGCTCTCAAACCAAGTCGAGCTCCAACGACGCCGAGCCGAAGCAGCAGGCACAGAAGACATCGACTTTCCTGATGACTTGCGTGACCGCGCACCAGAGTTAATCGATGAACAGTTGGTTCTCTTTACCACGCGCCGCGCCGAACTCGGGCGCCAACTTGCCGTGCTCGACGACCAAATCCGCAAACGCACCGCGGAGCTCCAAGAGACGCGCATTCGTCTGAATAACTTGAAAGAAGAAGAGAAGCTGCTGCGCCAACGCCTTGCCCAGGTTGAAAAATTGGTCGCAATGGATGCTGGCAGTGAAGCGCAGCTAATTGAAGTCAAAACCAAGCTGCAGCAGCTCATTTCGCGCATTTCCGACGCGCGCTATCAAATTCCCCAACTGGATGCGGCCCTGTCGGAAACCCGAAACCTGCGCAAACAGCGGCTGGTCGAATTCCAATCCCAAGCGCAGGAAGAAGTGGTCAATCTGCAGCTCAGCATTGCCAAATTGGAAGAAGCGCTGTCCGCGTTTCAAGACCGCTCTGCACGAACCGATGTACGTGCGCCGATTACCGGCGTGGTGAACACCATTTTCGTCTCCACCCTGGGCGGTGTGGTGCAGCCCGGCCAAGATTTGGTGGAGATTGTGCCCAATGATAGCTCCGTCCTGATGGAAGCGAAGCTGCGTCCCTCGGACCGGGGCGATGTCTGGCCTGGCCTTCCCACCATCGTGAAAATCACGGCCTATGACTATTCCATCTACGGCGGTCTGGATGGAAACTTGGAGGATATTTCAGCTGACGTCCTGCAGGACGAGCAAGGCCAAAGCTATTACCGCATCCGCGTGAAAGCAGAGACATCCAGCTTCGGCGATGACAAGCCCGTCATTCCAGGCATGACCGCGCAAATCGACATCTTGTCAGGGCGCCACACGATCCTGAATTACATTCTGAAGCCTATCTTCAAGCTGCGGGACAACGCGCTGCGCCAATAGTGTCGACCGTCTAGGCAGCGTCTACAATGAGTGTCGCTTCGAGAGTAGTCTTGCTGGCGTCGGTATAGATTTCATATGTGAAATCGCCGCCGCCATTATCTGTCACATCATAGTTTGCGACCGGCTCATCGACGGTGATGGTATCACCAGCGTTGATTTCCAGGGTCAGGGTATCCGTGCCATCGGTCATGGAGGCCACTTCAGCGCCGCTGAGGTCGAGGGTCGCATCAACAGATGTGCCACGTAGGTTGATCACCTCGACATTGCTCAGCGCCGCCACCAGTTGGCTCTCATTCACAGTCACGCCGCTATCTACCAGCGTGACGGTGTCAGTGTCATTGCCGCCATCGGCGTCAATACGGTCGGCGTTGATGTCGCTTTCAGTAAGAAGGAACGCATCGTTCCCATCCTCGCCGAACAGGTTATCCGTGCCGCCCTCGCTGGTTATCTGGTCATCACCGCTGCCGCCGCGGACCGTGTTGGTGCCAGCGCCCCCGTTGAGGATATCGTTATTAGCGCCGCCATCGAGAGTATCTGAACCGTTCTCACCAAGCAGCGTGTCATTGCCGGCACCGCCGTTGAGGATATCAGCGCCGCCACGTCCTTCGAGACGGTCATCTCCGGCGGAACCGATCATCGTGTTGCTGCCACTAGAGCCCACAATGACATCAACACCAATCAAAGTGATGCCGCTTAGGTCTATGTCATCACTAGAGTCATTCGCTCCATAGGTTTCGCCGCTCAGGGCGCTGCCATCGATAACTTCGATGCCTGTCGTCGCCGCGGAGAAATTGTTTTGCCATTCAAAATCAGCACCTGTGCCATCCAGTAAGACAATGGTGTCTGTTCCTGAGGTGCCTGTATCGGCGATGGTGTCCGCAATACTGTTGCCATAGAGATGATAGGTGTCAGACCCCTCTCCGCCGTCCAAGGTATCGACGTCCAAGCCGCCGGTGCCGCCATCTAAGATATCATCGCCAGACCCGCCATTGAGAATATCGCCACTATCGCCGCCATAGAGGATATCATTCAAGGCACCGCCGTTAAGGGTATCGGTACCATCTTCCCCATAGAGCACATCCGCGCCGCCGCCACCGGTTAAAGTATCCCCACTGCTGCCGCCATAGATCGTATCTGCACCAGCGGACCCGACGATCACGTCCACGCCATCGCGGCCTTGGATGCGGTCCACATTCGTGAGTGTAATCCCTGTGAAATCCCAATTGGCGGCAGTGCCGCCGGTTGCGGTGGTCAGCTCTTCACCGGTCAATGCGGAGCCATCGATTTCCTCAATCGCTTGTGTGGCGATGTCAAAGGTTGCCGCCAGCACAAATTGTGTCCCCGACCCAGACTGCAAAGCGATACGGTCGGTTCCGGTCGTTCCACTGTCGCTGATGGTATCGAGTTGGCCATTGCCATAGATATTGTAGGTGTCCGCGCCCTCTTCGCCGTCCAGGTCGTCGGTTTGGGTGTCAACGCCAGTATCCAAAACGTCTTCGCCAAGACCGCCGCGCAAGGTGTCTGCGCCCGTACCGCCGAGCAGCGTATCATTGCCGCCACCACCTGTTAGTTGGTCACCGCCTGCGTCACCCAGGATGCGATCGGCATTGCCTGTCCCAATGATATCATCGCCACTTGTGCCACCGACGATTTCAGAAATGTCGAGGAGCGTGCCGCCGGAGAAATCCCAGGTACGGACTGAGGTGGTGGATTCGCCCACAAGGCGAGCTGTCCCGCTGAGCGCTGTTCCATCAACGCTTTCGATATCATTCAGGGTAAAGTTGGCATCGAGACTAAAGTCTGTCCCGGCCACATCTGTCCTTAAGATGATGGTATCCGTTCCTGACGCATCAGAGATAGTCTCGGTGCCCGCATCGGCATAGATGTAGAACGTGTCGTTGCCGGCCCCGCCATCCAAAGCGACGTTGGAGCCATCGCGGCTGCCGAGCAGAATGTCATCGCCGCCAGCACCGACAAGGTCATCGGCCCCGCCGCCGCCATCAAGCGTATTGTTTTGGCCGTCACCGGTAATGGTATCGTTGCCAGTGCCACCGATGATGTTTTCAACACTCGCTAGACTGTCTCCAGCCGCCAGGCCGCCTGTGCCTGTTCCAGTCCCGATCGTGATGGTGAAGCCGGCCGTATCAGCGGAATAATCGACGGTGTCCACTTCCGTCCCGCCGTCGATGGCATCCACCGTAGCGCTACCGATGAAAGTGTCTTGTCCAGCTTGCCCGTTTAGGGTCGAGGAGCCGCTCGCGCCGCCTGTCAGAATATCATCACCGCCGCCGGCGTTGATGGTGTTGCTGTCGCCATCGCCGGTGATGGTATCTCCAAAATTGGACCCGGTGATGATTTCCACATCCGTCAGCCGGTCGCCAGCTGCAAAGCCGCCGCTCTCATCTAAGCCATCGCCAATCACGACAGTAATGGCGCCCGACAGGGAATAATCGACAGTGTCAACGCCCGTGCCGCCGTTAATCGCGTCAGCGCCCGTGCCTGCAATAAAGGTGTCATCATTGGCGCCGCCGGTCAGCGTGTTTGTTCCAGCGCCGCCCGTCAGCGTATCATTGCCGCCATTGCCGATGAGGATGTTATTGTCGCTATTGCCCGTGATGGCATCATTGCCAGACCCGCCGGTGAAGTTTTCCACATTGTTGAAGCGGTCACTGGCGGCCAGACCGCCGCTTGAGAGCGAGTTGTCAAGCGTGACGGTCATACCAGCGGTATCAGCGCTATAGTCAGCCGTGTCCACGCCAGCGCCGCCATCAATCACGTTGGCATTGCTATCGCCTATGAGCGTATCGTTGTTTGTACCGCCGATGATGTTTTCAAAGTTTGAAATCGTATCATTGGCGGCGGCCCCGCCGGTTGAGTTATCCGAGAGATTGACGGTCAGCGCGGTCGTTTGGGCAGAATAGTCCAGCGTATCGATATTATTGCCGCCGTTCAGGACACTTGTGCCTTCACCGCCGACATTGCGGGCGTCCCCATCGCCGCCGAGAACCGTGTCCGTTCCACCCGCCGCGTTGAGGACATCATTGCCCTGCCCGCCTTCGAGCGTGTTGCCATTGCTATCGCCTGTCAGCGTATCACTTCCGGTGCCGCCCAGGACGCGTTCAATCTGCGTCAGCGTATCGCCAGCGGCATCGCCGCCTGTGCCGGATCCTGAACCAATCGTGATGGTGATATCATCAGAGGTTGCGGAATAGTCGACTGTGTCAAAGCCAGAGCCACCATTGACACTGTCGCCACCAGTGCCCGTGGTGATGATGTCATCATTGTCGCCGCCTTGCAGGTCATCGACGCCCGCGCCGACGGACAGTTTGTCTGTGCCGGCGCCGCCGACCTGCGTATCCGCTCCGCCTGCTCCGGTCAGGGCATCATCGCCGCCATTGCCGGTCAGCGCATTATTGCCGCCGTCACCGGTGATGGTGTCCCCTTCCGAGCCGCCGATCACATTCTGGATATTCAGCAGCGTATCGCCAGCGGCGAGGCCGCCCGTACCCGCCATATTGTCGATGGCAATGGTAAAGGCGGTAGAGGCCGCGTAATCGACCGTATTGGTGTCCGTGCCGCCGTCGATAGCATCAACGCCAGTGCCGCCGATAAAGGTGTCATTCCCGGCTTCACCGTTCAGCGTGTTCGTACCGCCGGCGCCGGTGATACTGTCGTTACCGCCACCGGCGCTGATAGTATTGTCCGCGGCGCTGCCAACCAGCGTGTCGTTACCGCCGCCGGAAATGATGATTTCAAAGCTATTGGCCGTGACGGTATCACCCGCTGCCGCACCAGCTGTCACGCCGGTTGCGAGATTGAGCGACAGGTCCGCGCCGAAGGCAGAATAATCAATCGTGTCCACATTGGCGCCGCCATCAAGCGTGTTGGTACCGGCAAAGACAATGATGGTATCATTCCCTGTCCCGCCGCTGAGGCTATTGGTGCCGCCAGCGCCGGTTGCCAGCGTGTCGTTGCCGCCATTGCCGTTTAGCGTGTTGTCGCCAGCATCGCCGATAATGGTGTCATCCCCGCCGCCGGCGTTGATGATTTCCACATTGGCGAGTGTATCGCCTTGCGCCAGATCACCCGTGCCAGCGCCGCCGCCGATCGTGATGGAGAAGGTGCCGGACGCTGTATAATCAACTGTATCGATACCGCCTTGGCCGTCGATGTCGTCATTGCCCAAGTCCGCGCGGAAGGTATCATTGCCCAAGCCGCCACGTAGGACATCATTGCCCAGGCCGCCGGTCAGGTCGTCATCATTATTGCCGCCATCAAGCGTATCTGCCCCATCGCCGCCGACAAGCGTATCGTTGCCATCGCGGCCTTCCAGGCTGTTGTTCCCGCCATCCCCGGTCAGCTGGTCATCCAAGCTGCCGCCAATAATATTCTCGACATTGAGCAGCGTGTCGCCGGCGGCAATGCCGCCTGAGCCTGGGTTATCATCAAGCGCGATGATGATGTTGGCGCCGGATTCCGCGCTATAATCGACCGTATCAATTTCGCTGCCGCCATCAATATCATCCCCATCCGCGCTGCCGATAATGGTGTCATCCTGCGCGCCGCCGGAGATAGTGTCGGTGCCCGCGCCGCCGTCTAGAATATCGCTACCAGAACCGCCGATTAGAACGTTTGCATCACCATTGCCCGTAAGTGTGTCACCGCCAGCGCCGCCGGTGATATTTTCGAAGTTGGAGATTGTATCGTTCGCAGCGGCGCCGCCGGTCGTATCCGTGCTTAAGTCAACAGTGACGGCCGTGCCGAGGCTCGTGTAATCCAGCGTGTCGATATTGGCGCCGCCATTGAGCGTATTGGTGCCGGAACCGCCGACAATGGTGTCATCCCCATCGCCGCCTTGCACCGTGTCATCGCCAGCGCCGCCATCCAAGATGTCGTTGTTGCCATTGCCAAGCAGTGTATTGTTGTTGCTGTCCCCGGTCAGCGTGTCGATACCTGAGCCGCCGCGGATTTCTTCAACACCTATCAGCGTGTCACCCGCGGCCAATCCGCCGGTCCCGGCCACATTGTCGATTGCAATCGTAATGCCCGCCGTGTCCGCCGAGTAATCGACGATATCGAACTCACTGCCGCCATCAATTTGGTCAACGCCGGTGCCAGCAATAAAGGTGTCGTTATTGGCCCCGCCGCTCAGCACATTGGTTCCGGTTCCGCCCGTTAAGGTGTCATTGCCAATGCCGCCTTGGAGGATATCATCGCCCCCTTCACCGCTCAGGCTATCATCGCCGCTACCGCCGGTCAGTTCATTGCCTTGGCCGTTGCCGGTTATGTTGTCATTGCCGGTCCCGCCAGTGACATCCTCAATGCTGGTGAGTGTGTCGCCTGCTGCGAGGCCTCCGGAACCAGCCGAGCCATTCAGAACGACGGTAATGCCGGCCGTATCGGCAGAATAATCAACCAAATCGTCTTCGGTTCCGCCGTCGATGGCATCCGTGCCGGTGCCGCCGATGAAAGTATCCTCATTGGCTCCACCAGACAGCGTGTTAGTGCCTGCTCCCCCGGTCAGAACGTCATTGCCATCATTCCCGACCAATGTGGTGTCGGCGCCATCCCCTGTCAGGGTGTCCGCGCCGCTACCGCCCAGGATGCGTTCTATATTGTCGAGGTCATCGCCAGCAGCAAAGCTGCCCGTGCCAACAGCGCCGCCAATGGCGACGGTGTTGTCGCCGACATCAGCGCTGTAATCAACGGTATCAAAGTCCGTCCCACCATCGATATTATCCGCGCCGGTGCCGCCAACGAAGGTGTCATCATTAGCCCCGCCGGTCAGCGTATTCGCACCTGTTCCGCCAGTGATGGTATCATTGCCAGCAGCGCCGGAAATCACATCCGCCAGATTGCCGCCGGTCAAGATGTCATCGCCGCCATTGCCTTCCAAGGTAGAGGCCAGGGTTGCGTCTGCCGTAATTGTATCGTTGCCGCTGCCGCCTTGGACACGTTCAATTCCGGTCAAGGTATCGCCCAGCGCCGACCCCGTGCCAGCGCCGCCGCCAACGGTAATGGTAAAGGACGCCTCGGCAGTGTAGTCAGCTGTGTCAAAGCCAGCGCCGCCCGACATGGCATCCGCGCCAGCGCCTGCAATGAACGTATCCGCGCCATCATTGCCGACAAGCGTATCATCCCCGCCGCCACCATCGAGCACGTCATTATCATCATTACCGGTTAGCGTATTGTTTTCACCGTCCCCGGTCAGCGTATCCGCGCCGCTGCCGCCGATGATGTTCTCAACGTCAAAGAGGGTATCGCCAGCTGCCAGTCCGCCGGACCCTGCCATATCATCAAGCGCGATGGTAATGCCTGCCGTGTCTGCGGAATAGTCGACGGTGTCCACCTCCGTCCCGCCGTCAATGTCATCAACGCCTGCGCCGCCAATAAAGGTGTCAGCCCCTGCGCCGCCGTTTAGGATGTTTGTGCCACCTGCCCCGCTGAGGATATCATCGCCGCCATTGCCGGTGAGGGTATTGTCAGCACCGTCGCCTGTGATGGTGTCACCTTGGCTGCCGCCTAAGATGATTTCCACATTCGTGAGCGTGTCGCCAGCGGCCAATCCGCCGGTGCCTGGGCCGCCGCCAACGGTAATGGTGAAGGCGCTGGAGCCTGTGTAGTCAACCGTATCAACCTCGGTCCCGCCATCGATGGTATCACCGCCCAGACCACCTTCAAATAAGTCCGCGCCGCCAAGACCTATCAAGACGTTGTTGTTGCCATCCCCACCCAGCGTGTCATCGAAATTTGAGCCAGTTAGGTTTTGAATATTGGTGAAGGTAT
>CAKZYD010000369.1 GCA_937884085.1 uncultured Sphingomonadales bacterium
GCTCGAATTCAGATATTACAATATTAATATAAATCTTTGAAATAAATGAATTAAAATGAGTAGGCATGAGCTTTGCTGACGTTGGCTGGAATGACGCTTGGAGCAGGGCTGATGTGGAATACGCTAAACATGGTGGCAATTGGGTGCGCCATCTTCTTTATTTTGGGCGCTTTGACGGGCGCTGTGCGCGCTCAAGAACCATCGCTTGAAATGGCGCCCCAGATTGAAAATGACTTGGCCGTGCCAGCGGAACCTCTACCGTCCAATCCAGACGAAGATGAAGCTTTTTGGTATAACCTAATAGAGCCAAGTGAAACCTTGACCGAAGTGGTCGTGGTGTACGCTGTCTAAACAACACATAACCTTGATGTAGACTTTCGAGCCCTGCCTGCGCGCAGGGCTTTTTTTGACCGATTGACATGGACCGGACTGACACCATCGCAAGCCTCGTTCGCCAAGCGGAGGAGGAGGGCGCTCAGGCTCTGACCATACGTGCCCTCATTGAGGAAGCGAGCGAACTGGGTGCGCAGCGCGCACTGCGCAGCCTTGGCTTGTCAGACATGAGTGCTGCGAAGGACATTTCCGACTTGCGGAACTTGCTTATCACCTGGCGCGATGTTCAGCTCACCGCGCGGCGCACGTTTGTGAGATGGTTCACCACCGCATTGCTGACGATGATCGCGCTCGGCGTTTACGTCTACACAAACCTGCCACCTGGCAGCCGACCCTAGAGTCACTAACACAATCCATTTGGAGACGCCGTTTATGGCTAACCCTCTCGTTGCACGCGACCTCAGCATCGCGCGCACGCAAACCCAGATTGCGCCCGACGGCAGCTTCTCTGGCTATGCGAGCATTTTTTCGGTCAAAGATACGGGCGGTGATATCGTTGAGCCCGGCGCCTTTGCCGCTACGCTCAAGGATCGCAAGGCCAATGACGTTCGCCTGCTATGGCAGCATGATCCACGGGAACCTATTGGGGTCATTCATAGTCTTAAGGAAGACGAGCGAGGGCTGTATGTGGAAGGGCGCCTGCTGTTGGAGATTGAGCGTGCAAAAGCGCTCTATCTTCTCATCGAGGCCGGCGCGCTTGATGCGTTGTCAATCGGCTACAAGGTGGTTGCCGCGAAGAGCGACCCTACCGTCAAAGCGCGGCGCATTACGCAGATTGATTTGTGGGAAGTCTCCTTCGTGACCTTTCCCATGCAGCCCTTGGCGCGCCTTATGCAGGCTAAGACGCTGCCCACAAGCATTCGAGAATTTGAAGCTTTCCTGCGGGATGCAGGCGGCTTTTCCCGCAAACAAGCCGCTCAGCTTGCCAGCGCGGGTTTTAAGGCCTTGGGCCAAAACGATGGCCCGCCAGAGGACTGGCAGGGCGTGGCTGACCGCTTAAAGGCCTGCGCAAAGGCTTTGCGCACCCTCTAAACCCAAACTTTATCAAGGATTTTCAATGAACACAGACTCCTCACCAAACGCGGTGGAGGTGAAAGCCGCGCTTGACGATTTGCATTCGGCTTTTGAGACCTTCAAAACCGAAAATGATCAAAAATCTACCGACCCGCTGACCGTAGAAAAGGTTGATCGTTTGAACGATCATATCAGCAGCCTGCAAACGCGTGTTGATCAGCTGTCCGCCAAATCCCAACGTCCAGGGCTCTCTCATGCAGCCAACACTGGCGAAACAGACTTTGTCAGCGGCTTCCTGCGCAAGGGCCTCGACCTGAAATCGCTCAACATTACAACCGATAGTGAGGGTGGTTCGGCTGTTCCCGAAGAAGTCGACAGCACGGTCGATACGGTTCTTGCCGACCTATCGCCCATCCGCTCGGTTGCTCAAGTGGTCCGCGTTGGCAGCGCCAATTACAAAAAGCTGATTGCGCTAGGCCAACCCTCTTCTGGCTGGGTCGGTGAAACCGGCGCCCGTCCGGAAACCAACACCCCGACCTTTCAAGAAGTCACGCCACCCTATGGCGAAATTTACGCAAACCCAGCTGCCTCCCAGGCAATGTTGGACGACGCACGCTTCGACGTAGAAGCATGGCTGGCCGAAGAGCTTGCGCAAGAGTTTGCTGCACAGGAAGGCACTGCCTTTGTAAGCGGTGATGGCACCTCAAAGCCAAAAGGGTTCCTCACCTACGCAACATCCAATGCAAGCGATGACACGCGCCCTTACGGCACTATTCAAACAGTGGTGACTGGCAATGCCGGCGCATTTCCCACCACGGACCCTGCGGACGTTTTGTTCGAGCTGGTGCACAGCTTGCGCCCCGCCTATCGCCAAAACGCTGTGTTTGTGATGAACACGCAGACGCTCTCTGAAATCCGCAAGTTCAAGGATGACGATGGCGCCTATCTATGGCGTCCGGGTCTGGCTGATCAAATGCCGGCCACCCTGCTCGGCTATCCGGTTGTTGAAGCAGAGGCCATGGACCCAATCGCTGCTGACAATTCAGCAGTCGCCTTTGGCAACTTTAAACGGGGCTATCTGATCGCAGACCGCCATGCGACGCGCATTTTGCGTGACCCCTATTCAAACAAACCGTTCGTCCACTTCTATGCGACCCGCCGGGTTGGCGGCGCTGTGGTCGATTCCAATGCGATCAAGCTGCTGAAGTTCTCCGCCAGCTAAAAGTGCATTGCTCCTCAGCAGGGCGGCGCTTTTTTTGCGTCGCCTTGCTTCTTTTTTTCTTCTTGATGTGAAGGCCTGATGATGACGCGCCTTTTCGAGTGTTACTATACCGGCTCGATCCCCAGCAGCCACAGCTTCGGCCGCGCCAGCAGCGCCACTTATCGGGCGCAGGATGGTCTGATCGCTGATGCGGCTGCGGATACGCCGCGCTTGCACTATGATGCGGCCGGAAACCCAGAAGGCATTTTGCTTGAAGGAGCTGCGACGACACTCAACACCGTGTCGGAGTGGCGGCACAATCCAGTGCTCTGGCTGGGCAATGGCAGCCGGGCAGGCGACACGCGTATCGGCCCGAATGGCCGCACCGATTTCTATGAAGAGAATATCGGTGGCACAACGTCGCAAGGCAATTTCACTATTCCGACGGTCAGCGCGGACTACGCCATTTCGCTATTCGTGCCGAAATCAACGACAGGTGAGATAACGCATTTTCGCGCCTATCTGCAGTATGGCACCTCGCCGGATATTTATGCGCGCGGTGACTTTAATCGCCAGACCGGCGTTTTCACCCTGAGCCATGCGAACTTCACCCGGCTTGATGCACGCGACTGGGGCGCCCATTGGCGCATTGAAATGGTGATGACGAGCACGGACCAGCCTCTTCTGGTGCTTGGTGTTGACCAGGTTGGGTCCGACCCGATTATTTATGGCGGCTTGAACATTGTCGCAGCGAGTAGCGTGACCAGCTATATGGAGTGCGCAAATGCCGTGGGCACCAGAGCCGAAGATACCTACGTGCTTCAAACACCGCTCCCGTCGAAAGTTGCAGGCTTGCTTTCGGCGGCAAAAGTCCGGCCCGTTGATATTCTTGCTTTCGGGGATAGCCGCCATGGCGGCGCTGGCGCCGTCGATGGCGGTATTGGACTGAATGGCGGTGCGCACCGGGTTCTGGCAGCGGAATACGGCCTCTACGCGACGCCGGTTTTGGGTTGTGGCCCGTCCGCGCAGCAACGTTTTCAAGCGCCAGATGTGGGCAGTGTCGCGACCGCCAGTGCGACCCTGGCAGATGGTGTTGGCAACGCCGCCCTTGCCAACAAGGCGCTGATTGATTGGATTGGCCCGGCACAGATTAGCGGTGATATCGCAAACGATAGCTTCGACACCACGCTGAATAACTCATCCGTCGCGCTTTATGATCGCAGTGCCGCTTGGCGCTGGCATTTGGCGCATAGTACGCAGCCTGGCGGCGGTGCGGCGCAACCGCGGGTGCTCATGGGCGGGGCAGGGGGTAATACCAGCTTCTCCTTGGATGCGTCGGGTTTTACAGATGAAGCTGTCTTTACAGCCGACATCCCGGCTGACCCAACGCGGACTGCCTTCGGCGTCAAACTGCGTAGTGCTGAAACCGAGGCTGTTAAAGGTCCCATCGATTTGTTCTGGCAGCGGTGGGAGAACGTGGATACGCCAGCTGGGCTATCCTACACGACATTCTGGGCGCAGCCTGGCGGCGATATCAATGATGCGAAAAGCTACTTCGACAGTCAAAGCGCCACAGCGGTCGATAACACGCTCAAAGCGGTAACGCATATTCAGCGCGCTAGAGGGCATGAGCCTACCCTCATCGTGGTGATTAGCTTGATGGGTAATACGTCCACCATCAGCGCTGCCGATTGGAAAGCCCAAACGCTAGCCTTGTATCAGGCCATCAAAGCCCACTGGCTTGCTCTTGGCTATCCAAATTGGGGCATTGCCTGCCTGATCAATGACTATCATCCAGTGGATGGTACAGGTACGGCGGACCGCGCATACTTGCTAGAACGGATTGCTGCAGCAAAGGCTTTGGATGCTGCCTATGATGACATCGCTTATGTATCCATGCATAGCCAGCTCACCACAGCGCAGTTGGAGGCAAACGCCTGGTACTTGGATAGTGTATCTGACCGGTTTCATTTGACCGAGTTAGGCTACAGCGCCGCTGCGGATATCGATTGGACACTGGCAAAGGGCGACCTTGGTGCATCGACGGTTGTCATCTCAGGTCGTTTCCCTGGCGGGACGGCAGGAAGCAATGCCCTTCTTGCGCTAGACAATGATGCCACATCCTTGGCTGCCATCAGTGCAGCACCGTCTGACGGTTTGAGCGCTGTTCTTTATGATCGCGAAGGTGCGACAGCGACGACGATCACCCTCACCGGCTTGGGGGATGACCGGTTTGGTTTTGCTCTAACGTTGGCGCAGGAGGATATCCGCTGGAGCATCAATGGCGGCGCTGTGGCGTCTGACACGTCGGCGACATTAGGCGCCTGGGACCGCCTGGCATTTACGCCCGAAGCGGCGATCATTTTGGATCGCATTGCCCTTTATGACGATGTGTCAGCCGATGCAGAATTGACGCTTCAGTCGGCACAACTGATAGCGTTTCCGGGCACGCAGAGTTTCGGGACCAGCAGTTCGTCTCTCTCCCTCTCTGCCCAGGGACTGGCCTTTGGTTCGCCGGAAGATGTTCCCCTCGCCGACTTGGCCTTCGTCTTCGACGCCTCGCCCATGATTGGCAAACCGACGACGGCAAAACGCGTGCTCGCGCCCTATGGCCGGCCCGGCCCAGTGACACCAGACATTTAGTTTCAACCGCCCCAACAGCTGAGGAACCCCATGACCACCACAGTTCATCCGGACGTGATGGACAGTGCGCTTGCGCTCCTGTCCGCCAATACGCAAACCATTGCAGCGCTGTCTGCACTGCCAAATGTTTATACCGATGCCGCGCCGGGCGCTCGATTGGCTGGCTCCAGCATGTCATCAGGGGACTTCACTGTTGAAGATTCGCCTGGTGGCCGGCGCCTCTCCATAGCAACCAAGGCTACGACAGTGGACACGACAGGCACAGCCGCTGCGATCGCGCTGCTGGATGATACCAATCAGCGTATCCTGTTTTCTGCTCCAATCCCGTCAGTCCAAGTCACGGGCGGCGATGTCGTGCACTTTCTTAGCTGGTCAATTTCGCTAGCGGCGACCGCATAGACCGATGACTGTGTACCTAAAAGACCCAGCTGCGACCTTGGGCTACACGGTCGACTGGACTGCAAGCTATTTGGTGGACGACAGCATCACGGCTTCGTCCTGGACCCTGCAGCCGGTGGAAGAGGGCGGCCTGGAAATTCTGGGCAGCGACATTGAGAACAACATCACAAGCATTCGCGTCACCGGCGGCATCAACGGCCATGTCTACCGTGTTGCCAACCGTATCACGCTGGCTGGTGGTGAGACGGATGAGCGCGACGTCCTTATCCGGGTAGGGGAGCGGTCCTAATGCACTATAGTGTCATCGCGGCGCCAACCGCTGAGCCCATTAGTCTTGCCGAGGCGGTCGCCTATCTCAAGCTAGAGCACGGCGAGGAAGATGCCTTTGTTGCTGCGCTCATTCGATCCGCTAGGGAGGCTTGTGAGCTTTTCACGGGACTGGCCCTTATCACGCGGGATATGCGCGCCAAGGCTGTCCATCAAGGGACGCGCTTTTATCTTCAAGGCGCGCCGATCCAGAAACTGCTTGCCGTCAGCGCCAGCTTAGGCGCCGATACACATGAGTTGGATGTGGCTGAGCTAACGGTCGAAACCGCTGCTGGTCGCTCTTATATTGAGATCTCGTCACCACAGACCGGCAGCACCGTTTCTGTCGATTACAGAGTTGGCCTTGGGAGTGACTGGAACGCAGTGCCTGAAACGCTGCGGCAAGGCATGCTCCGGCTCATTGCTCATCAATATGATAACCGCAGCGAAACAGGGCTGAGCGCCCTTCCAGGCGCCGTCACAGCGCTTTGGCAACCCTTCAGACAGGTCCGGCTATGAAACCCGCAATACAAGCTGGCGAACTGCGCCATCGCATTGCTCTTGAAGCGGCGCTTCCCGAAGCTTTTGATACGGTCGGTGGCCGCGATGTGACGTTAAAAAAACGTATTGATACTTGGGCGGCGGTGGAGCTGACAGGCGCTCAGCCCCATGAAGATGATGGCCAGCGGGTCACTGTGATTACGCTCGATGTCACGCTGCGCTACCGCAGTGACCTGACACGCGATTTCAAACTGATTTGGCGCGATCAGATATATTTGATCGATAGCATCGCGCCGGTTGATACAAAATGCCAGTGGCTGCGTCTCAGCTGCCACGCGGAAATCTAGGACTTCATCCATGCTTCATGCCGCAAGTGATTTGCGGGCAGCCGTGCGTGCGCAGCTGCTTGCACAAACCAGTGTGACAGATGTCGTTTCCGGTATCTATGAGACCACCCCAGCTGGCGCAGCCTTTCCCTATCTGACGCTAGGCGATGAGCGTGTCCGAGATTGGTCGACCCAAACCTTTCAGGGCAGCGAACATGGCCTGCTTATTAACAGTTGGACGGATGAAGAGAGTTTTGCCTCACTGAAAGCGCTGCATCTTATTCTGTCAAATGTCCTGCAAATCGAAAACATAGCCTTGCAGGACCACCATCTTGCGGTCTTCTTTCTAGAAGAGGAACGCTTCTTGATTGATCGAAAGCGGCGGCGACGGCTTGGCGTTTTGCGCTACCGGGCTTTGCTTCATCCGGCCACCCTTAGCGTGCCGGCTTAATTTCACTTCCTTGGAGACATTTCGATGGCAGTACAATCTGGCCGTGCTTTTCTCTTGAAGATTAGCGACGACGGCGATCCAGCAACTTACCAAACTGTCGCTGGTTTGCGCACCAATCAGCTCACGCTTAACAGCGAGGCTGTGGATGTGACCCATAAAGGTTCTGGCGGGTGGCGCGAAATACTCGCTGGCGCTGGGGTCAAATCCGTTTCGCTGCGCGGCACTGGGATCTTTACCGGGTCAACCGCTGAAACGGCCCTGCAAACCAAACTCATGGCTGCAAGCGCAGCCGATTGCCAAGTCACATTTGAAGATGGTGCCCGCTTTGAGGGCCCGTTCTTTGTGACGAGCATTGACTTTACGGGCGACCATAATGACGCGCGGACCTATTCTGTAAGCTTGGAAAGCGCTGGGGCTGTGAGCTTTGTCAGCGCCTAAGACAGCCAACCGGCATCGCGGGGAAGTGCCTCTTACCCTTGGCGATACGTGTTACTGCTTGCGGCCGAGCTTTACTGCGCTGGCAGCGGTGGAGGCCCAAATCGGGTCATTAATTTCCCTCGTGGAACGCGCTGGCAGCGGCGGCATTAAGCTAACGGAAATCATTGTCTTATTGCACGCCTGCGCCAAAGCCGGCGGGCATGACATTGGGCAGGATGCGTTTGCCGCCCAGGTTTTGGCGGCTGGCGCAGCCTCGACTGTCCAAGCCGTACGGCGCCTCTTAGAAATCATGATGACTGGGGATGGCTGAGCCCTATGGATTTGCTGAGCTTTATGCTTTGGCTGTTCAGCGACTTGGCTGGCGGCCTGATGACTTTTGGCAGGCTACACCAAAAGAGCTCCTCGACGCGCTCACGCCCGCGGAGAGCAAAGCGCAGCCCTGTACCCCCGAAGAACTCAAAGTCATGCTGGACAGATTTCCGGACCCTTGAATTCGCCCAAGCGGGGGCGCATGTCCAGAGGATGGCAGATAAGAAACCACGCCCCGGGCTGCGCGAGCGCGTTGAGATGCGTCGCCGCGGCATAGACCCAGATTCGGTTGGCAAAAAGAAAAAGAACGAAACACTGCGGCTGGGCGGCGTTACGATGCAGCTCTTCAGTGTCTTTGGCTTGCTGGGCTATATTGTCTATTATACGCAGGGCGAAACCGTAGAGCTGCGTGTGGAGCTCCTCGTTATTCTCTCCGGCCTTTTTGTTACCGGTCGCATCATGACCTGGCTCGGCGGCAGCCGCAGCCTGCGCTTCTAACTCAAGATAACATCTCAAAGGACAAAGTGTGGACGAGCCATTTGATGGCGCGTACGGCGATGCTGTGCGCCAAAATGTTGATGCGCATGGCGATTTGCAAAAGGCGCAAGATGCTTCAACGGTCAAGCTTAAAGAGTTTGGTCTCGAAGGTGTGCGTGTTCATGAGGCACTGTCAAAGTCACTATCTGGATTTTCCAGCGATATGGCGAACGTCTTTGACCGTTTTGCAAAGACTGGAAAGCTCTCTTTTGCAGATTTGAAATCGGCCGCCATTGGAACTTTGGATGATATCTACTCCCAAGCTGTGTCCAGCGGTTTAAACAGTCTTTTCGGTGGCGGCGATGGTGGGTTTTTTGGCGGTCTTCTCAAAACAGTCTTAACCCCATTCTCTTTTGCGCCAAGGGCTACGGGTGGTCCTGTTTCGGAAGGCCGCGCTTATCTCGTGGGGGAAAACGGCCCGGAAATTTTTATGCCGCGCGGCGGCGGGGAGGTCGTAGCGCCTTCGAAAGCCGCCAATGCTGTCAACGTCACAGTCAATGTGGCAGCAGGGGCGTCCGCCCCCGCGCTTCGCCAATCGGCCAGCCAGATAGCTAGCCAGGTCAGCCGGGCTGTGACCCGCGCTCAAAGAAACGGCTAGCCATGTATTATTTGGCACAGGGCGATGCTGCCCTGCGTAAATCTGTTATCAAACGGTTTGACCCGCGCTATTGGACCGTCAATTTTCCTCGGCCGATGATGGCGAGCGTGGTCAATACAGCGCCAGATGCGCTTCGGATTGACCTTAGTTTTCTGCGCTATGAAGACCTGGCCGGCCTTATCTGGACCACGGAAGACACGCTCGACCACCCGCTCCTGCGCTATGAGACCAATAAGAGTTACGAGAACTGTCAGCTCAGCTTTCGCTGGCGCTCGTCAGGCGTGCGCGGGCTGGACGTTACCAACGGACCAACACTGACCATCGAAGGGCGCGATGCGCAGGGTAACGCGCGCTCTTGGTTTGTCCGGCTTTGGAACTATGCCGAAGGCACAGCTGAAGACGCGGTCATTACCATCGACTTCAACGCGCTCGAGGCTGGCTTCAATTTGCCGCTCGATGCCGAAACCGTTTACCCAGTAGATATCGACCGGTTTTTCCTGTCCCTAGTTCCGCTTGCCTATGATGGCAGCACGACCGGCCCACTGGCGTCACCTGTTGCGGCATGGGTGGAGATATCAGACATCCGCGCAACAGGGTCGGGCAGTGTTTTGAGCATTGGGGATACCGTAGTGCCGCCGCACCCAATGCGTGCTGCGACAGCCTATGATGACCAATTCAACCAAGTGCCCGAACGCGTCATCGGCAACCTCGAAGCGCTTGGGTATCGCGGTGTGGTGAACCACTATGTGGGTATGAGCCATTATCCCAATTTGGCTTGGGATGGCACGGCCGGTTTGTATTTGCCGCAGCAGGGTGCCGTGCCGCGGCTCAACACGCCGACAATTGCTTGGCACCAAGCGCTTGCCAAAGCAGTTAAGCTGCGCGGCATGCGGCTTATTTTGTCGCTTTCTTTTGAGCTGTTTGACGCCAATTGCCCGGATGACTGGAAGCAACGCGCCCATGATGGCAGCCCGGCGCAAACCGGCTGGGTACCGCCGTCAAGCCTGTTGTCGCCCTGCAACACGGCGGCCATGACCTACTTGCATGAGGTAGCTGTTGCGTTTTGCGACGTGGCTCAGGCTGAAGGCGTTGCCTTTGATTTCCAATGCGGTGAACCGTGGTGGTGGTATCAGATCGGCGGCAATTTGGCGCCATGCTTTTATGATGATGCCACAACAGCTGCGTTCACGGCTGATACTGGTCTGCCAGTCCCAACCAAGCATCAAAGTGCTTTAGAAACGCCAGACGCAGACCAGCAAGTCTATCTGGATTGGATAGAGGCTAAACTCGGTGAAGCTACCCTCGCGCTGCGCGATGCCGTACGCGCAGCGCATCCGTCTGCCAAGCAGATGCTTTTGTTTTTCACACCGCAGGTTCTCTCCGACGCTGTTCCCTTGATGCAACATGTGAATGCGCCCACGGCTTGGGCCTATCCTGCTTATGATGTCTTCCAAGTCGAAGACTATGACTTTGTCACAGAAGGCAAATGGGCGCAGCGCAAGTCCGCTTTGACAGAGGTGACGAACCGCTTTGGCTATGGTCCAGCGGATTCCCATTATTTCGCTGGTTTCGTCTTGTCGGCCGATGAAAGCCATCTCTGGAACGAGATTGACCGCGCCGCCCAAGATGGCTTGTCGCGCGGCTATGCAGAGGTTTTCTTGTGGGCCAGTCCGCAAATCCAGCGTGATGGCTATACCACCTTCACCTTAGGAGATACCCAGCCTATGGCGTTCCATGACGTCGTTTTTCCCCTAGACATTAGCTTTGGGGCCGTCAGCCGTCCGACCTACGCGACTCAGGTTGTGACGACCGCGTCCGGTGCTGAACAGCGCAACAGTCTGTGGCAGTATCCAAAGATGGAATTTGAAGTCGGCCAAGGCTTGCGCTCGGTTAATGACGTTAAGGCCCTCATCAGCTTTTTCCATGCCCGCAAAGGGCAGGCCCATGGCTTCCGGTTTCGTGATTTCTTTGACTATCGCACGGGCGTCTCCGATGACGTAACCGCGCTCGACCAAGCTATTGGGACGGGTGATGGTCAAACCAGCGAGTTTCCGCTGGTGAAGGCGTATGCCAATAGCGGTGCACGCCGTATCACCCGTCCTGTCGTCGCGACGGTAAAAGTGGCTTTTGATGGTGTGGAGCAAACGAGCGGATGGAGTGTTGATGGCGCGACGGGCGTTTTAGAGTTCGATACCGCGCCCAGTGCGGGCGTCGCCATCACAGCAGGTTTTCAATTTGATGTGCCCGTGCGCTTTCAAAGCGACAGCTTAGATGTCTCCCTGGCGCGGTTTGAGGCAGGTGAAATCCCAACCGTACCGCTCATTGAAATCCCTGACGACAGGCTGGCTTAAACACAGATGCAAACTCTTGACCCAGCGCTACACGCGCATTTAGGGCAGGCGGACACCACGCTTGCCTTGTGCTGGCGTATTACCCGTGTGGATGGTGTTGCTTTGGGCTTTACGCAGCATGACTGTCCGCTTTACTTGGAGGGGTTGTGGTATCAGCCTGCACCTGGATTCGACATTTCGAAAATAGAACGCACAGCCAGCGCTGCCGTCGACAATCTCGACGTTTCCGGTGCGTTTACGAACGCTGCCCTGACGGAAGCTGATTTGTCCATGGGGCGCTACAACGATGCCCAACTGACTATCTTCCGCGTAAATTGGGCTGATTTGAGCATGGGCATTCAGCCTATTGCCTCAGGCCTTATTGGCCGCGTTTCGCGCCGTGACGACGCTTTTACAGCCGAGCTTCGCGGGCTCAAGCACCGGCTTGGCTATCGCGCCACGGAGGACTATACGCCTGATTGCCGGGCTAAAATGGGCGATAAACGCTGCCGCGTTGACCTTAGCCGGTTCACGCATCGTGTCTCGCTGACTGCGCAGACGGATGTTGCGACTTTCACCTACTCTGGCGAAACGCTTGCAGATGGCTATCTCGATTTTGGACAGTTGCGGTATTTGGGCGGCCAGCTGGTCGGTCAGGACGCCGTCATTTTAAAACATGAGAGTGGGTCGCTCACGCTGTCCGAAGCGCCATCGGTCCCGCTCAGCTTTCCTATTGATGTGCGCGTCATGGCCGGATGCGACCGCCGCCTGGAAACCTGCAGCAGCAAGTTCGGAAATGCTGTGAATTATCGGGGCGAGCCGCATATTCCTGGCATTGATAACCTCCTTTACTATCCCGGCTTGACGTAATGGATGCTGATACACGTAGTGCCCTTATGATTGCTGCTGCGCGCGCTTGCCTCGGTACGCGCTTTCGCCACCAGGGTCGGCAGCGGCGACATGGCCTCGATTGTCTGGGCCTTGTTGTTGTGGCCGCGAGAGCAGCTGGGATCGCCTTGATTGATTCAAGATGCTATTCACGACAACCAAGCCCCAGCGACTTTCAGTACTACGTTTTGGCCAATCGGCTTGTGAAAGCAAATAAGCCAGCGCCGGGCACCGTGGGCGTTTTTGATTTTGGCTCTGGGCCACAGCATGTCGCGCTGTTTACGCCCAGCGGAATGATCCACGCCTATGCCCCCAGTCGCAAGGTGGTTGAGCATGGCTTTGGTGCGCCTTGGACCGATCAGCTCTCTCAAGTGTTTTCCCTTCCAAGTTCCTAGCAGATTTTAAATGGCTACCCTTCTTCTCTCTGCGGCTGGCCAAGCCATTGGCGGCCCTATTGGCAGTGTCGTTGGCGCGGTCGCTGGCCGTGCTATTGACACCCATGTTTTTGGTATTGGGAATAGGCGCATTGACGGTCCGCGCAAAGATGACCTTAGCGTCCAGTCTGCTGCCTTCGGCCGTGCTATTCCGGTGGTCTATGGGACTGGGCGGTACGCCGGGAATGTCATTTGGTCGACAGGCCTGATCGAAACGCGAGAAGAAGAAAGCCAAAGCGCCAAGGGCGGGCCTAAGGTTACTAACGTT
>CAKZYD010000370.1 GCA_937884085.1 uncultured Sphingomonadales bacterium
GCCATTGATCGTTTGAATTTTGCTTGTGCTCACTCAAATCGTGGCTCTTCTATAATAGATGCCGCTATCGCATTAGAAACGTTACTTGGCGATCAAGGGAGTCGCCAAGAGCTTTCATATCGGCTAAAGTTGCGTTGCGCACTACTAATGAAAAATGACTTGGAAGAGCGTAAAAAAATTTCAAACTTCGTACGTGAACTATATGCCAAACGCAGCCAGATGGTCCACCAAGGGCAAATAACTATTACAGAGGCTAATTTTACAAGGGATGCTGTTAACTTGGTGTCCAGTGTAATAAAGAAATGCCTATTTTTAGGTGGTATTCCTGACTGGCCAACCCTTGAACTTTCCGGTAAGGCTACCTTACCATCACTATTGGAAGTCAAATAAAACAGTAGACCAGCTCAAGCTCCAAGAGTTTGCAATCGCCGCTAGAGCTATGGCTGTCATTCCGCCAACTCCCGCCGCACCCTTTTAGGCAACCCGGCCACCACAAGCTCATAAGACCCCAGCAGAGTGTCAGTGAACCCATCCTCCATCGCGCCCTCCAAATCCGTGCGCTGGATCCATTTCATGCCACGGCTGGCGAAATAGGGGGCGGGGCGGTAGCCAGGGGTGTCTCGGAGGATT
Organism: uncultured Sphingomonadales bacterium; assembly: GCA_937884085.1. GTDB lineage: Bacteria > Pseudomonadota > Alphaproteobacteria > Sphingomonadales > CAKZYD01 > CAKZYD01. The sequence continues at coordinate 631 of CAKZYD010000370.1, forward strand.
TCGTAGAGCATCTCGCTGGTCTTGAAGGTCACGGCGGGCGCTTCGGTTTGCCAGCCGCCGATGGCGAAGACTTTGCCGCCGACCTTCCACACATGCGAGCCGCCCCATTGGACCACATAGGTGGTGCCTGGGAGCTGGCCGCAAAAAGCGTTGAACTCTTCATAGGTCATAGCCTTGGGCGTCACAGGCGCACTGAGCGCCGCCCGGTGGTCATCCGCCTGGGTCGACAACGCGGTCCATCATGCAATCCACATCGCGGGCGCGGTCTTCGATTTTGACCCGCAGTTCGCCCTGCTTGGTCTTGTCTGGCAGAATACCGGAGATCGTTACGTCATGCGGCTCTTGGGCTTGGCAGTTAAACTGGTCGGGCATCACATCCAGGTTGGCCACATTCTCTTGGATAATGCCGGTGAGCTGATAAGGATTGGCGAACCCAACGCCGCAGCAGGTGTAGCGCACTTGGTAGGAAAAGGCGCCGGTTTGCGGATCCGCCGACACGGTTTGCGCTAAATCTTCGCCGCGGATGACCCCATCGACATCGCCTTCATGCTCGGGCGTCACATCATTGTCGCCAGAGACGCGGAATTTGAAATTCACGTCTTGGCATGGGTCTGTTGCCTGGCCATCAAAGCGGATGGCGCCGACGCTGCGGGGCCCGTAGGTCGCCTGGCCAGATGGATTGCTGGACAGCGTGGTGAGATTGGTTCTGCTTGTGACCAGTGGAGAGCCTTTGATCGTGTCTCCCGTTGGGTTTTTCACCGACGATGTGGCCACGAAGGCGCCCGTGCAGCTTTGCTGCGTCACGGCTGCATCGGTAATCTCCAAATCATCCACATCGCCCTCACAAGCGGATAAAACCAACAGACTGGCGCACGCAAAATACAGGTGTCGATAGGTCATCATGATACCCCCCAATATCCTCTGATGCCGGAGTTTATCTCTTTTTGCCTTTGTTTTAAAGGCTTCACCCCAAGCGTGCAGTGCGCCTTGCCAAGCCAGGCGCGGCAAGATCTGGGATACTCGATGTGAAAGAGCGGCGTTTCAGCGGCGGCCCGGGATTTTAACCAGCGCAAACACCTTGGAGACAAAGCCGCTGTCGCGCGCGACATGCACAATCATGCCAAGAAAGCCGAGATGAAACAGAACCGCACCTGCCATTACGTTTGACAGGGTCAAAATCAGGGCGATGCCGACAGCAGCGCTGATGGCGAGGCCCATATAGACGAAGCGCGGCAGAATGGGCGCATCCATGCGCAGCCAAGCCGCGCCCATGACGAACGGAAAGACCGCGGCCAGCTTCAGCGCCCCCATCGTACGCACCAGCCCAGCAAGCTCGGCATCCTGTAAATATCCTGGCGCCGGGCTTTGGGTAAGGCCGATAGCGACCGCTGTGCCCAGCGTTGCGACAGCGAGCAAAGCACGCCAGAGGAGCGTCTCTGAAAAGCCAGTGCGCGGCTGCTCTAAAGCGATATCGGCAGAACGATGATCCATGCGTACAGACTAGACTAAAATGCCGTCTAGGTCGAGGGCATCCGGCAATACAGCCCTGCACCGCATATTAAATTTGCTCAATCTCAAAATCTTGCGGCGTATCAATCACTAAGAGCAATCTTGGTCTGTCCCCAGCGGTCCACGGGGGCGAGCGATGCACACAGGCGCTATGGCCTTCTAAACCGAAATACGATCCAAACAGCTTGCCTTTAAAAAGGCCGATCTCCCGGTCTTGGCACTGGGAGATCGCATCCCGCCGATCCGGGTCACTCAGATACTCAGTACCAGCGCCATGCAAGGTCGTGATGAGGCGAAGCGTCGTATAGTCTTCATGCCACTTCCAGCAGGCGCTAGAGGTAATGACTTCCAGGCGGACCCGCATGACCGAAACGGCTGTAAAGGCGGTATAGTCTTGCAACAGAGGCTCGATATAATCGGCAAGCTCAACGGCCAGTTCCTCCCGTAAGATGCAGGACAGCTGTTCTTTTGTGCCCATCACGCGCATGGAAAAATCGCGTGTGGCGCACACCGCCTCTAACACCGGGGCAGAGACCTCGCCGCTGGCCGGCAAGATGAGACAGGCAACTTGGGGATCAAGCAGCGCGCGCCAGGGGTGCTGGCGTCTTATGGCCTCACCATCGTGCGCCAACGCCGAGGCCCTAAGCCCTTGTGCGCGGTCTAGTGATGCGCGTACCATGCCGCGATTTCTCCCTATTCGCATATACCCTTGACTTACGTTATAAGATAACCCCAGTTCAAGTCTTCACACCTAATATGTTGTTCCGATTTATGGCGTCCTCCCCTTCTACTGCTCCTACCCGCGGCTTGTTTGATGGGATGGCCATTGGGCTATCTGGGCTGTGCTTGCTGCATTGCCTCGCCTTGCCCGTGCTTCTCACCCTGCTGCCAAGCCTGAGCATTGCAGACGCGTGGCCAGAGGAACTGCATATCATTGCGGCCACCATGGCTGCGATAGCATGCGTTGCGGCGATCCTGCCTAGATGGTCCACCTTCAGCGCTCAAAAGAAGCGCGCTGTTGGTATTCCCGCCGCGATTGGGCTCGCTTGCTTACTTGGGGGCACGCTTGCGCCAACGGAGCTTTGGGAAACGGGGATAACCGTGGCGGGCAGCTTAATGCTTATCCTGGCGCATATTCGTAACTTGCGCAGCCTAAAGCCTTAAGTTAGCCGAACACGCCTGTCCGCACGTCATAATCGACGGCGATTTCATAGTCCGGGTCATCACTGGAATCGATCATCAGCTGGCCCGCTTTGGTCAGCAGTTTATGGCAATCTCGCGACAAATGGCGCAATCGTAACGTCTTTCCAGCGGCCTCATAGCGCGCTGCAAGGTCCTCAATGGCCTGCAAGGCCGATTGGTCCACCACCCGCGACCTTAAGAAGTCGACGATGACAGCGTCAGGGTCGCTTTCGATGTCAAAGAGTTCTGCAAACCGATCTGTAGACGCAAAAAAGAGCGGACCATTGATCTCATAGACCTTCGCACCAGGCAGGGAAACGCTGTCATGCGAGACCACATGGATGCGCGTCGCATTGCTCCAGGCATAGGCCAGCGCGGAGACAATGACGCCGACCACCACGGCGATGGCCAAATCAAACATCACCGTCACGGCCGTCACCAGCAAGATGACGAAAGCATCCGTCAGCGGGATTTTGCGCGCGATCATCAAGCTGCGCCAAGCGAAGGTGCCAACGACAACCATGAACATCACGCCAGTCAGCGCGGCCAGCGGGATCTGTTCGATGAGATCAGACGCGAACAGAATGAAGCATAGCAGCAGCACCGCCGCCGCTGTCGCCGCAAGCCGGGTACGGCCACCCGATTTCACATTGATCATCGACTGGCCAATCATCGCGCAGCCGCCCATACCGCCGAAGAACCCAGTGATGAGGTTGGCCGCGCCTTGAGCGGCGCATTCCTGGCTCGCACCGCCGCGCTTGCCCGTGATTTCGCCGACCAGGTTTAAGGTCAGTAGGCTTTCGATCAGGCCAATCAGCGCGAAGATTAGAGCATAGGGGAAAATGATCAGGAGGGTCTCAAGCGTGAAGGGCACGTCAGGAATGCCGAAGGGCGGCAGGCCGCCTTCAATGCTCGCCAAATCCCCAACGCGCGGCGCATCCAGACCGAAAACGATAACGATAGCAGCCGTGACCAGGATGCCGGCGAGCGGCGCTGGCACGGCGTTGGTCAGACGCGGCATCACCCAGATGACAGCCATCGTAAGCGCAGTGAGGCCCAGCATGAGATAAAGGGGTTGGCCGGTGAGCCACGCGCCGCCGCCCTGCTCGACCGGGCCAGGCGTTTGAAATTGCGACAGCTGCGCGAGAAAAATGACAATCGCCAGCCCATTCACAAATCCAAGCATGACCGAATGCGGCACCAAACGAATGAACTTGCCAAGCCGGAAAAGACCGGCCGCCAGTTGCATCAGCCCCATCAAAATCACGGCTGCAAAGAGATACTGTACGCCGTGCTCAGCAACCAGGGATACCATGACCACAGCCAGCGCGCCTGTTGCCCCGGAAATCATGCCTGGCCGCCCCCCAAACAACGCCGTTACAAGCCCAACGATAAAGGCGGCATAGAGGCCAACCAGGGGATGGACATCCGCAACAAAGGCAAAAGCGACAGCCTCAGGAACCAGGGCCAAGGCAACGGTCAAACCGGCGAGCAGCTCAATGCGGATGCGGCTCGGAGTCCAAGCAACAGCATTTTGAGATTTTCGATTGGTCACCCAATGCTTCGCAAAACTTGCAAGTGTTGCCTTCATCGCCAGTAAGAGCCCTGTGTATAAAAAGTGCGGCAGATCCGCATATCTAAACGTGTTGTCGCGCTACCGCAGGGCGGGACGACACAGTGTTTTGGCTGGGCACCGTCGAAAACAGCGATGCAGCAGGTTTAAAAAAGGGCCAGCGAGATTAGACCTCACTAGCCCTTTGATATTGTATCCCCAGCGCAGTTAAAACTGGGTGGCGTCTCTATCCTTAAGACGCGTCGCCTTTTTCCATCATGGATGTGGCTTCATCCAGCTTTTCAGCTGCTTGTTCCATCATCTCGCCGGTTTCGTCGACGGCCGCCTCAGCGGTTTCTTCCGCTTCAGGGCTATATTCGGCAAGCAGACCGTCAGCTTCGGCCTGTTCCCAGATGGCAGCCCAGACTTGCTTACCTTTACCAACTTGGCGCAGGCCTTTCACGGCTTCCATATTGTCCATCATGCCCGGACCAGCCACGATAACGAGCCCAACCATGCCTGACGGTTTGTGCGGCGTACAGTTGTACGCGTAGAAGCCAGGCGTTGTGAGGGTTACTTCCACTTCCTTGTTAATTCTACCTTTCCAGCCTTTTTCACCCTTTGGGCTACCGCCGCGTGTAGATGCACTGTTGTGGCCCGGGTCTTCAGGTAGGAATTTGACTGTGTCGCCTGCGTCGATGCGAATGACGTTGGGGTAGAAGACCATGTTCCCCTTCCCATCGGGGTGCTTGTTCAGCATTTGGATTTCATGCGTCGTTTCAGCATTCGCACTGCCGATGAAAAGCGGTGCCGCCAGCAAAGCCGCGGCTCCTGCGATAAGTGCAGCGCGTCTGGGAAATGTGATCATATCTGGCTCTTTCAACTTGTCTGTACCAAATCTGCGCTTTCTACATAAGGTTTTTGGTCGATTTGGCTAGTAATAGTTAGCACTGCAGTGACACTATGTCAGAAATAAGCCATTGCAACGTGTCAGCCGGTCTGAGCGACAAGGTTAGCAAAGGCGTATAACCACGGTTATTTGCGCTAATATCTCCCTAAAAATCATGCCCTTAGGCCTTAACAAGACAGCTTAAAAGCACTAACGTTCTTTGGTGTATTAATTTCATATGAGTTTTTTATCGATGCAGATGGTTCCGTCTAAAATCGTCATTGCCACTCTTTTGGCAACAACGTGTTGGTCCTGTTCGGGTGAAGATGCGGCAACAGAGCGAGACAGTGACGCAGAAGCGGCCAAGGTCGCTGTGCGTGACCCAGGCGATGACCTTATCATCGTCTTCGCAGACCCCATAGCAGACCCGCAAAAATGCGCGCCGCAATACACGATATTGACCAGAAAATCAGATGCCTTTTCCCGCGTGAATACCGATTTCAACATGGATAACTACGCCATGCACGGCAGCGGTACTGGCATGCGGGACCTGGACGAAGATGGAATTGTAAACATCACGTGGGACGGCGATACCTTCGCCATTGAAGGAAAACCCTGTTCAGAGGTGGCGTTCAAAATGCGCCCGACACGGTGCGAAAATAAGACCTTTGAAACTGTCGACTGTCCCCCGGTGAAAGTCGAAGGGACAGACATCTTCGCATCATTTGAGCAAACTAAGTACTAAGGACACTATCCTCAAGGGGCGACGGGAGCAGCGTCAGCCGTTTTCGTTGCCAATGAGGCTTCATACTGCTCAAACATCATCTTAAAGCGCTGCTTTGCTTTGCCGAATTGGCGCACCTTTTTGGCCTCTTCAAGGTTGGTAGGCTCTGGCGTGACGATTAAAGCCACCATGCCCAGCCCATAGTGGGGGAGGCATTTGATACCAACCACGCCTTCATGGGTAACGGTATAGGCTATTTTCTCGTTCATCTTGCCGCGAAAGCCTTCCGCGCCTTCGGGCAGCATACCGCGAATGGTCTCAGCATTGTGGTTGAGGTGGGTCGGCACGAAGGTGATCACGTCTCCCACATGGGCTTCAATATAGGCTGGCTCAAAAACCATGAAGGCCCCATCAGAGCCTTTATCCAGCATTTTGACTTCGATCTCTTCCGCCGATGCCGATGACGCAAGGACACCCACCATCAAAATAAAAGCGAAAGCTCTCAGCATTGCCATTCCCTCCACGGCTCACGTTAGAAGGACTTTAAACACACGTGCTAGAAAGATCAACGGAATTTAGGTCAAATGTCCAATTTTTTCAGGCTAAGGCTTATTCCGCGGCCATGGGCAGAGCAAAAAGCGCATCCAGCTCGTCATCAGGCGTGCTGACCACACGATGCAGCCAATGGTGGAAAGCCTGCCCCCCACCCTCGTTGCGTCCGAACATCACCTCTTTAAGGATTCCAGCCTTGAGGGCGTTCTGCTGGCGAATGCCGGTCGCATAATCCTCATTAGCGACCACGTGCTCTAAGAAAGAAAATTGGTCATGGGCGCCTTTGCGGGCTTCTTCCGAGGAGGGCTCATTTTGCAGCAGATAGTATTGGCGGGTGATAGAGCTGTCGACGTCTGCACCCGGCAACAATTGGCTGAGCATAACCCCGCGCTCGCCGCCGCCGTCAAAGCCAGCGATGGAGATATGCGGGAAGATGGTCCACACGCCCGACTGCAGCGCCGGGTCCGGCCAATCAGCCTCATCCATAGCAGTCAAATCAATAACGTCAGGGCTATTGGGGAACGCGAAGGTCGAGGACGGCGAGGCCACCCGTTGATGCGGGCCCCAAGCATATCTTTGTGCAGAACGGGCAAATGATAAAAGTCTAAGTAGCCATCATAGGCCACCTTCCAATTGGGGCCAGGCAATTGTCGACTTTCAAACAAATGCCAATCGGCAAACCCAAAGGTCTCCAGCACAGCATCATAGCCGCATAGATAAGCTTCAATGGACAGCGTCGACTCTGGGTCTAGGATAACCCAGATGAGACCTGCCCGCTCCAGCACAGGGAAGGCCTTCAAGCAGTTTTCTGCTTTATCGACTGTGCCGAAGTCTTGCGCATAGCCGACGCCCATGAGCTTGCCTTCATTGGTGAAGGTCCAGCCATGATAAGAGCATACAAAGCGCGAGGCTTTTTGGGCTTCAAGGCCGGTGTCGGTGGCAACGGGATTGCCCCGATGGGTGCAGCTATTGAGAAAGGCGCCAACGCTGCCATCTTTTTTGCGCGTAATGAGCACGGGGACATCGGCGACGGTCATGGCCTTATACATGCCCGGCTGAGGGATTTCGCACGATGGCGCCAGCATTAACGGCAACCGGCGGAAAACTTTTTGTTTTTCCGCTTCGAAAAGCGCTGGGTCGGTATAGCTCGCTGCGGGTATCTTGGCGATGTCATCGACCAGACGCACGTCATTGGCTTTGCCATAAGCAACCAACTCACGCAGCTGGTCGCGCAGAATTTCTTTTCCCATGGGGGGGCACTCCATTCCGTTCTTGTGCACAGATGTGCCAGATAGCGTTATAGACACGCAACCACTGCTTTGAGGAGGTCTAGAACGTATGACCAAAACCCGTGTTCTTGCTGGCCGTCAGGTTTTCCCTGTGGCGCTAGGATGTATGAACCTATCGCATGCCTATGGCCGGGCCTATGGGGAAGCGGCATCCATCCAATTTCTCAATGACGCGCTTGATGCCGGCATAGACTGCCTCGACACAGCGGCGATCTATGGCGATGGTGAAAACGAGCGCTTGCTCGGCAAGGCCGTCATGTCGCGGCGCGACGAGTTCTTCCTGTGCAGCAAATGCGTCCTCAGCATTGTCGATGGCAAGCGCGGGCTAAATGGCCGCCCGGAGGTTATCACCGCCACGCTTGATGGCGCGCTGCAAAGGCTCGGAACAGAGCATATCGACCTCTATTATATGCACCGGCTCGACCCCACTGTGCCTGTCGAGGAATCGGTGGGGGCGCTGGCAGATGCAAAAGCAGCCGGCAAAATCGGCGCTATTGGTTTATCGGAAATGTCCGCAGACACCTTGCGGCGCGCGCATACCGAGCACCCTATTGCAGCCATGCAAAGCGAATACAGCCCCATGGTGCGCAATCCAGAGATTGCCGTTTTGGAAGCCTGTAAAGAGCTCGACGTTGCCTTCGTCGCCTTCTCCCCAGTCTCGCGCGGCCTTCTTTCCGAAGCTGTTACGGAGGAGGCCTATGGCGAGGGCGACATTCGGGCCAAGATGCCGCGCTTTAGAGAACCCCAGCTCAGCCATAATCTAAAAACCATCACCTTGTTCAACGCCTTGGCGCGGGACAATGGCTACACCCCGGCACAGCTCGCCATAGCTTGGGTGCTGGCAGAGGATGAGCATGTCATCGCCCTGCCTGGCACCCGCTCGCTAGAACATCTCAAGGAGGATATGTCTGGCGCCGCGGTCACGCTCGACCCGGACCTGCGAGCGGAAGCCTCCGCCCTGTTTGAGGGCGATGCCATTCGCGGTGCGCGCTATGCCAAGTGGATGCAAGACATGGTGACGACAGAGCTGTTTGAAGGCGAAGAGCTGGCCTAGCACGCTCCCCGAGCCTCCCCTCCCCGAGCCTCTCTTGCCTTAACTTCGGCACAAAATGGCCCGGCGGGCGCCTCCATCCGGGCCGGGAAATGCCATAGCGCAGCGTTAACCCCTTCTGCATCGCAGAACTACAGAGGGGGAGAAAGCCCATGGCCGCCTGGCATATTTATTCCGTTCATATCGCGCTGAGCCAGTGGATGATCCGGCTCAGCCTGTTTGCCGGGCTGAGCTTTGTGTTTGGGCTTTTGATTGGCGCTGCCTCCGCCTCAACGGGCGAGCTGAAACGTCTGGGCGACGCCGCCGCGGGCAGCCTCATGCTCGAAAGCACGACGCCCGGCCTATATGTCGAAGCGCCCATGGTGGCGACCGATGTGAAAATTTCGGTCTCCGGCCCTATCGCGCGAACCAAGGTTACCCAGCGCTTTCACAACACGTCAGATGCCTGGGTCGAAGGCATCTACGTCTTCCCGCTGCCCGATGGCGCAGGCGTCGATACCCTAAAGATGCAAATCGGCAGCCGCTTCATTGAAGGCAAGATAGAAGAGCGCCAAAAGGCCAAAGCCATCTACGAAGCAGCCAAGCGGGAAGGCAAAAAGGCCAGCCTTCTAGAGCAGCAGCGGGCAAATATCTTCACCAACGCCGTCGCCAATATTGGCCCTGGCGAAACGGTCGTTGTGCAGATTGAATATCAAGACGTGGCCCATCAGGATGGCGACACCTTCAGCCTGCGTTTCCCCATGGTCGTTGGCCCGCGCTACAATCCCGCGCCTGTGCAGACCCACCTGGTCTCGCTCGACCCCAGCAGCGGCTTTGGCACGCTAGACCCTGTGCCAGACAGAGACGCGATTACGCCGCCCGTGCTGCACCCCGATGCAGGCCCCATCAATCCTGTCTCTTTAACGGTGGATTTGGCCGCTGGATTTCCTCTCGGCGAGGTGCGCTCAAGCTATCATCCAGTGACCATGACAGACAAAGCAGAGGGTCACCGGATCATTAGTCTCAAAGAGGAAAGTGTTCCCGCAGATAAGGATTTTGAACTGACATGGACCCCGGCAGCTGGCCCAGCTCCCAGCGCTGCCCTGTTCCATGAAACCGTTGAGGGCGAAGACTATTATCTGGTGATGCTCACACCGCCGAAAGGCGCGGATGTGACCGATATCGCCGAGAAAAAGCAACCGGCGCGCGACATCACCTTTGTCATCGACACGTCCGGCTCCATGCAGGGCACCTCCATTCGCCAAGCGCGCGACAGCCTTGCCATGGCCGTCAAAAGGCTAAAGGCGGGTGACAAGTTCAACATCATTCAATTCAATTCTTTCCATGAACAGCTGTTCCCGCAATCGGTTGCGGCGAGCTACACAAACCAACAAACTGCGCTCAGCTACATTCAGCAGCTGGACGCTAGTGGCGGCACAGAAATGCTCTCTGCGCTAACCGAAGCCTTGTCAGCAACACCGGCCAAGAAACACTTGCGGCAAGTGGTGTTTCTAACCGATGGGGCCATAGGCAACGAAACCCAGCTGTTCGATACCATCACCCGGATGCGCCGGGATGCCCGCATTTTCATGGTCGGAATAGGCTCAGCGCCCAACAGCTTTTTCATGGACCGCGCGGCTGAATTGGGACGCGGCAGCGCCACCCATATTGGCGACCTATCACAAGTCTCCGAGCGCATGTCCGCATTATTTGAAAAGCTTGAAAACCCAGCGGTGACGAATCTACAGACCGATTGGCCCGGCGGCGCGACTGTCGAAGCCTGGCCAGCGCCCATTCCAGACCTATACCAGGGCGAAACGCTGGTGGTGGCTGCCAAGGCAAGCAGCACGAGCGGAGAAGTCACCATCAGTGGCACGGATGGCGTGACGCCCTGGAAGGCCGCCCTCCCCTTGGACCAAGCGCAGAGCCGCAGCGGCATTGCAAAGGTCTGGGCGCGCAAGAAGATTGCCTCTTTAGAGCTCCTAAACCGCTATCCGGGCGCGGATAGGGAGGCGATTGACAAAGCCGTGCTAGACGTCGCACTCACCCATGGCTTGGTCAGCCGCCTGACCAGCCTGGTCGCCGTCGACAAGACGCCAAGCCGCCCTAGCGAGGAACCGCTGGTAACGACCGACGTTCCGACAAACCTGCCTGCAGGCTGGGATTTTGAAGCTGTCTTTGGCGGCGCAGCGACACCCGCACAAATGGCCCCAACAGCACCCATGCCGGTCATGCGCAAGGCGCAGGCGGATTTGACGCAAATGGCAAGCGCAGCCCCAATACAAGTCGGCGCTGGCCTTGCCCTCCCGCGAACCGCTACAGGCTGGCAAAGCAAGGTGCTTTTGGGATTGGTGCTCATGCTCATGAGCCTAATGGGATGGCGTTGGGCACGCCGATGATTAGGACCAGCCCAGGTCCTAATTTCCCTCCCCCGTCCTGGGGGAGGGCTAGGGAGGGGATCTTCTCGAAGCATCATGCAAACAGATGCAGAAGAACTTGTGCTAACCCCCTCCTAAATCCTCCCCCAGGACGGGGGAGGACTTGGTGATTAGAGCGATCATTTTCATAACGCCCCTCATCCTCGGCGCTGGATTTGCCTTTGCTGGCGCCTGGATACCGGTGAAGGCCGCGCTGGCGCAGCATCTCTTAAGCCATGCTTGGGAGCGCACCTTGAGCGGTGAACCCTTTGCAAAGCCTTGGCCTTGGGCGGATATGGCCCCAGCCTTCAAGCTGGACTTTGCTGGTAAAGAGATGATTGTGCTTGGCAATGACAGCGGCGAAGCGCTCGCCTTTGGACCAGGCTGGCTGCCGCAATCGGCGCGCCCAGGCACGCCGGGCCTTGCTCTTATCGCAGCCCATCGCGATACGCATTACAATGCCATTGGCGCGCTGCACGCGGGAGATACCATCACGGTGACAGCGCCCAGCGGCGCGGACATGACCTATAGCGTCCAAAACAGCCGCGTGGTCACTGCCAACGCGTCGGGCTTGACAGCCGATTGGCCCGGCGAATGGCTCGGCCTCGTCACCTGCTGGCCACTGGGCAGCGACCGCCAGACAGATGAGCGCTATGTAGTTCTCGCTGAACGCATCCCCTTAGAGTCTATTCCATAAGTCAGCGGGTCGGTCTTACGGTTGTTTTTCCGCCCTGCTGCGTTGCCAATTCTCGCCGATATTTTCAATATCGCCTGCGATTGGCGCCTGACAGGGCAAAAAAACCACCTGCAATCCCTCAGCCGATGACTTATGGAACAGACTCTTACAGTTCAGCGAACCAGAGCGCCCGGCAGCGATCACGGTAAGCCGCTAACGCGGGAAAGGATTTGGCGACCTCTAGTAAAGGCGATGGCAACGCCTCCATTAGAACGCCTTCAATGAACGGATAGGTAACAGCGTCCGTTCCGCAGGGGTCGGCGCCAAAGAAGAAGTCTTTGTCGCCCAAAGCCCCAGCCAAGGCCGCTATATCGTGCTCGCCGAGCGCATAGATATCCTCGCGGCTGTGACGTCCAACGCCTTGCGCTTTTAGATTGCCACGCACTTCCTTCAGCGCCACTTTTGGAATGATATTTCGAATGATGGGCGGCATGTCGCCAAACCAGAATTGCGAGATTTTTGGCCAGTTTTCTGGCTCAATCCAGCGAGTGTAGAGGAGTACCCAATAAAAGCGCTCTTCGCACATC
>CAKZYD010000371.1 GCA_937884085.1 uncultured Sphingomonadales bacterium
ACAGCATTTGCAGCGCCCACAATCACAAAGACAGCGAAGGGAATGTAGGCCCAGCCCATTGGTATCATAGCGTCCTTTAAGAAAGGGAGCCGCAAATCCGTCCCTGTCACGGCGGCGATATAGGCGACCGCACACAGGGCGATGGTGGTTTCGATCGCGAGGCGCACTTTGCCGCTTACACCTTTATGGCTGGAGCGCGTCACCTTCTGAAAATCATCGAAAAACCCAACCAAACCAAAGCCAAGCGTGACGCCGAGGCAAGCCCAGACAAAGCCGCTGCGAATATCAGCCCAGAGCACAGTCGCAGCCGTTAAGCTGACGAGTATAAGCAGGCCGCACATGGTCGGCGTGCCGGCTTTGGTGATGATGAGGCTTTGAGGGCCATCATCGCGGAAGGGCTGTCCCTTCTTCTGCTTGGTCTTGAGCCAGCGTATCAGCGGCGGCCCGGCCACGAAGGCGATGATGAGCGCTGTAATGACCGCCGCAATCACCCGGAAAGTCAAATAGCGGACCACGTTGAAGATACCATAATCCTCAGCAAGCGGGGTGAGCAGCAGATACAGCATTAGCCCGCCTCCCCGCTGCGACGGTCTTCGGTCAGGGCCAAGGCACCGCCTTTGAGCGCTTCAACCAATTTGGCAAGACCGATGCTGTTAGAGCCCTTCACCAAAAGCGTATCGCCAGCCCGCAGCAATGGGCGCAGGGCGCTGAGCGCCTCGTCAGGCGACGCGGCAGAAATAGCCTCAAGCTTTGAGGCTGCAGCATCCGTTAAATGCTGCATCAACGGCCCGACGCAGATGATAGAGTCGACTTCGGCTTCCAGGAGCGGCTTTAACAGCGCCGCATGTTGCTCTGGCCCAGCATCGCCCAGCTCCAACATATCGCCCAGAACGGCGATACGCCGACCGCGCGGCGCGCTTTTTAAACCAGAAAATGTATCGAGAGCCGCCGCCATGGACGCCGGGTTGGCATTGTAGCTGTCGTCCATCATGCGGATGCTGCCTGCACCGACAGCAACTTCTGTCACCTGACCACGCCCTGGCAAAGCGCGCAGGTCGGCCAGCGATAGGCCAGCGAGGCCTAAATCAGCACCGGCTGCGTGGATAACGGCAAGCGCCGCCAGCGCATTTGAGACCCAATGCCTGCCAGCAATCCCGATTTTGAGCAACATGGCTTGGTCGACCACTTGAGCGGAGAGCGTGGTGCAGTCTCCGTGAGAAGACACCGCAATGGAGCGCACATCGGCGCCTGGCTGCAGACCGAAGGTGAGAATGCGCTCAGCGCCGTAGGTTGTCGCAGCAGCGTGCAGCCGCTCAAAATGCCGGTTATCGTAAGGCAAAATCGCCGTGCCTGCGCCTTTAAAGGAGGAGAAGATTTCCGCCTTGGCGTCAGCGATTCCTTCCTCGGACTCAAAGAATTCGTAGTGCGCCATGGCGATTGTGGTGATGACGGCGATATCCGGGCGCACCCATGCGCGCAGCTGCGTGAGCTCGCCCGCATGGTTCATGCCCATTTCAAAAATGCCGTATTGCGTCTCGCGC
>CAKZYD010000372.1 GCA_937884085.1 uncultured Sphingomonadales bacterium
AAGCGCTTATGGACCCATTGATCATGGCCTTCAGGGGCTGGATGGAAGCGACCCGCGCGTGCTGGCCGTCCTTCAAACACTTGGCCTTAAAATGGCGACGCTGTCTTGGCCAATTGGCGCACACAGACCGATACGGAAGGAAGGACCCATTTTGGTGCCGAGCGGCGGGGCCAATGCTTTTGCAGCTGCAATGGCTGAGGGCCTCGATGTATTGACCAGCACTGCCGTGACAGCGGCGCAGCCGTCACAAGATGGTTGGACCATCAGCCTTAATAGCGGCGACACCGTCTCTGCAGATGGCTTGGTTTTCGCCATTCCCCCAGCACAGGCCGCAGCTTTTGGAATAGACCCGGCAGACGTCAGCTTTCAAAGCGCCACGTATAAGATGGACGTCGCCGCGCTTTGTGCTGACGAAATACCCTTAAAGTTGCCTGAGACCGGCCCGGCAGACGGTAATGGCTTAGGCTGGATCAGCCAGTCGGCAGATGGCAAGCGCGCCGTTATCTTCGCTGATTCAAAGCGGGCTGAGGCGCTGATTGACACTGACAAAGACGTCATCGCAGCCCAGCTATGGGCCGCCATCACCGATGCCCCGCCGCCAGCCTATCTGCGCGGCCATCGCTGGCGCTATAGCCGCGTAGCGACGCCGATTGGGCGGCCTTGTTCTTATGATGCAGACAGGAAGCTCGGTTTTTGCGGAGATTGGTTCTTAGGCCCAAATGCGGGCGATGCGATCGAAAGCGGTCAAGCGTTGGGCGACATCATTACCGATGCGCTGCCATAAAAGAAGCGCAGGCCGAGCAGTAAAAACAGCAGCGCCATGGACAGCGACAAGGGCAGCCTTAAAGACAGCCACCAATCCGGCGCGGTGCCGTGTCGCATCAGCAAACGATCAACCGGCAGGGTAAGCGCAAACCCTGCTGCCAACAGCCAAGCGGACCCCGCATAAGAGGCATCAAGCCAAGACCAAGCCACCGCAGGCCAAGCATAGAGCGACGGGATCACCGAGAGGATGAAGACGCCCCATTGAAACATGCCGGCTTGGCTCGCCAGCCCCCACCAGGCGCCGCCGATGAAGGAGAGAATAAGGCCGCCATACAGCAATGTGACAGCCGTTGCGATGAGCCGAATGTCTTGGCTGGTATCAAACCAAGCAACCGCCGTACCGGCAATGACCGGCAACAGACCTGCCAAACCGAGCCAGCGCGCTGGCGGCGCAAGTTGCTTCACGGAAGCAGTTCCAAGTCCGCGACTTTAAGGGCCTCTGCTTGCTGCTTAGCGATGGCCTCTGTGTCATAGCCTTCGATAATATCGTGGAAGAGGCGGTGCCAATTGAGTTCCGCCTGCAAATGTAAAAAGACGCCACCAAGCCCGATGGCCGCGCGGTCCATAAACACAAATTCTCTGGGTGGCTGCACCGGGCCAAGCTCTTTGAGTTTTCTATGTACCTTCGCAGCATGCTCGCGGCCATATTCGCCCGGTTTTTCTGCCACAGCAATCAATCGGGGGCGATCTTCCATAAGCGGGCCATAGAGCAGGCTGGCCCAGATATTGAGCGTATCCACTAGCTCCTTCGAGAGGTCCTTAAAGCCCCATGTCTCATAGGCGTGTACCGCCAAGTCATGGTCGCCGTCGCGCAGGGCTTTATAGAGATCAATCACGCCGCCGACAAAATGTGCTGGAAAAATCCTTACGCACCCGAAGTCTAGCAGATTAATCGTCAAATCATCGCGCACAGAATAATTGCCCAAATGCGGATCGCCGTGAATGACACCGTATTTGTGGAACGGGATGTACCAGGCCTTAAACATGTTGACCGCAATAGCGTTGCGCGTTTCCTGATCTGCATCTTTATAGCTCAGGAGGCGCTTGCCATCGACCCAGGTCATGGTTAGGAGCCGTTCGGTGGAGAGATTTGGATAATGCTCCGGCACATGGACAGCGCCGCTGCCATTGAGCATATGGCGATAGAGCGCCATGTGCTTGGCCTCGCGCTCATAATCCAGCTCTTCGCGCAGCCGGTCTGCCAATTCCTTCCGGATTTCGCCGGTGTCGACAGACGAATCATATTGCTTGGCCAGATTGAGGAATAAATTCATCTGCCGCACATCCGCTTCAACGGCGGAGGACATGTCTGGATATTGCAGCTTCACTGCTAGTTTGGTGCCATCATGGGCCTCGGCGCGGTGGACTTGGCCTAGCGATGCAGCCGAAATCGCATCACGTTCAAAGCTCTTGTACCTGGATTGCCAATCTTCGCCCAGTTCGGTCTTCATCCGACGTTTGACAAACACCCAGCCCATGGCCGGCGCATCGGCCTGCAGCTGAGACAGTTCTTGCGCGTATTCACGCGGTAGAGCGTCCGGGATAGTGGCCAGGATTTGCGCCACTTTCATCACCGGGCCTTTGAGGCCGCCCAATGCTTCGCGGATTTCCGCTGCATTCGCCGCCTTATCCAGGTCGCGGCCAAACAGGCGCTGCGCCGCCATTTTGGTCGCAATGCCACCAATGGAGCCGGAGACCCGCGCGTAGCGGCTCAAACGGCCAGAAAATCGATTTCGGTCAGTAAGTTCAGACATGCCGCCCTTTTCACATTCTTACGCCGGTTAAGGCAAGGGAAGTTGGCATCTGCCATATGTCGCAGGCTGCCCGGAAAACTTAGTCTCAAGTTTATACCGTCTTTGTTCGTTTCCAGCGCGTTAATGGATGGCAATTGCTTCAAAAGGACACGACTTATTGGAGCTTTGTTAACTTTTGAACCGCTACAATGCGTCATTCTGTGCTGCTTTGGCACATTTCGTTTAAATGACTGAATTTCATAGGTTTCTATGACGAACACGGCTGCAAAAATCCTGCTGGTTGATGACGAACCGACGCAGCATAAGCTGATCGGCGCGGCCATTCAGGGCAGCGATTACACACTTGTGTCCTGCACATCCGGCCAGGAAGCTATTGATTTATTGACCTCTCCAGACGGCAAGGCCATTGATGCCGTGCTCCTTGACCTCTCTATGCCCGAGGTTTCAGGGATTGATGTGCTAAACGCCGTACGCCCGCAGCGCCCTAATCTGCCCATCATCGTTTTGACTGCTTATTTCAGCAATTCGAATGTGTCGGGCTCCATGCGCGCGGGCGCCACAGATTTTCTAGTCAAGCCCGCCAGCGGTGAGCGCATTCGATCTGCCATTGCGGCTACGCTGGATAAAAATGGCCCGAAAGGCGAACTGCGGCCATTGACGGAAAAACTGGAATCAGGCGGCACATTCAAAGACCTGATAGGCGCCAGCCAGGCCATCAAAAACGCCATGTCGGTGGCCACGAAGGCCGCAGGGTCAAGCATTCCAGTGCTGATCGAAGGCGAATCTGGTGTTGGTAAGGAAGTGTTCGCGCGCGCCATTCAGGCCGCCAGCCCCCGGCGCCATGGTCCATTTGTCATCGTCAACTGCGGCGCAATCCCGGCAAAC
>CAKZYD010000373.1 GCA_937884085.1 uncultured Sphingomonadales bacterium
CCCACACACAGCCAGCGGCGGAGAGCTTTGGCTAGCTTGAGTTGTCTGCCACGGCGGCGAAGTGATGCCGGGCGGCTTCATGGTCCCCCAATTGCCAGGCGAGCAATCCAGCTTGCCAATCGGTCGTAATGCGCGCTGGCCGAGCGATGTCAGCCGCTTTGGTGATGGCGGCAAGGCCTTTTTCCGGATTGCCCCACGCGACCCAGCCACGGGCCAACGCTTCGGCTAAAACACCCACATCATGATGGTTGAGGCGGCCTTTGTTGAATTCTGCGAAAATGCGCTCGCCGGATTTGGTGAGCGTGTTGCGGCTAATGGCGCGGGCAATGCTGCGGCGGACGGAGCGATTAGAGCGGCTGTCCTTAAATTCCGCGACGTCGCTTTTTGCGCTACGCTTGCGCGCTGCTGGAATGGGCCGCTTTGGATAGCGCGCTTTGCCGCGGCGTTTTACGGCCAGCCGGTACAGCCGTTTTGCGCCAGGATGGTCGGCATATGTCTTCAGCCAGCCGCGCAGTTCGCTATAGCGAGAGCGATAGTCCGTGGGATGCATATAGCGCTGATGGAGGACGTGGCCGAGCAGCAGCTTGTTATCAAGGGCTTTGATATGCCTGTCAGCGGCGCGCCACTTGCCTTTGGCTTGCAGCCTAAAAATCTCCCGGTAGCGCTGCACATCCGCCGCTTCCAAGACCCGTTCCGCGCGCGTTGATGGCGGCGCGGCGACCGGCTTTGCCATGGGCGCGGCATAGACCCGTTCCGCAGCATGCGCTGTTAGAGGCGCTGTGAGAACGAGCGCAAGAAGACAGAGCTAAAGCCTCATGCCATCTTGTCCATCAAGCTCAGCATGTCGGGCCAGACGAAACGCTTATGGGACGGCTGCCGCAACAAATAGGCGGGGTGAAATGTGGGCAGGGCTGGGATGCTCTGTCCGTCTATCTCAATGGTGCGCCATTTGCCGCGCAGGCGCGTGATGCCATCGGTGGTGTCGCACAGCGCGCTGACCGGCGTTGCGCCGAGCATGACGACGGCCTTCGGCGCTTTCAGGGCAATATGCCGACGCAAAAATGGCAGGCAGATTTGCATTTCCAAGGGCGTTGGCTTGCGATTGCCCGGCGGGCGCCATGGCACTAAATTTGTAATATAGACAGCCTCTCGCGCTGTGCCTGAAGCGGCCAGGATGCGATTGAGCAATTGGCCCGCTGCGCCCACGAACGGCAGGCCTTGGGCATCTTCGTCCCGGCCCGGCGCTTCGCCAATGAGCATCAAGTCTGCATCCGCCGGCCCATCGGCGAAGACCAATTGCGTTGCGGTGCCTTTGAGTGCGCAGCCATCAAAGGCATCCATAGCGGCTTTCAAGGAGGTCAAATCGCTACATTGCGCGGCGATCTGTGCGGCTTCGTCGGCCTGGGCCAGGGATGTGGTGGGCATTTTCTTGGGCGTGAACTTTGCCTGCGGCTCCTCGACTTTGGCACTCACTGGGACCTTAGCGCTCACTGGCCGGCGCTGGGAGAGTGCCCAATTGGTCGGCGCATCCTCAACAATGGCATCCAACCCTGCGTCCGCCAGCCAGGCTAAGGCTGCACGTGCCGCTTCCGGCGCAAGCTCGGCTTGCTGTCGTTCTTGGCTAGTCACCTACTGTTCCGCCCTGCTTCCTGCACATTTTTCCCGGCCTTTTGCCGTGTTTGACGATGCGCTCTGCTTAGGTTTCTCTAAGGTTTAGCGCGATGATGGCAAGAAGCTAGCATTTTTATGACACGGACTCGTTAGCAGCTATGGTTAATCTAGCTTAAGAAATATGCGTCACGGCGGCATTTGATTTTCCGGCATAAATCCGGCATTTAAACGCCAAATCAAAGCTGAAATGATAGACGAGAGATCCGCAGCGACCTGCGACGCACTCTCGCGTGAAAGGATAGGACGATGGAACGCGAGTCCATGGAGTTTGACGTGGTGATAGTTGGCGGCGGCGTCGCTGGTCTATCTGCTGCCATTCGCCTGCGCCAACTGTGCGCGGAGCATGACCACGATTTGACCGTATGCGTTTTAGAGAAAGGCTCTGAAATTGGCGCGCATATCCTGTCCGGCGCCGTTGTAGACCCCATTGCGCTCGACGAGCTTATTCCCGATTGGCGCGAAAAAGACTGCCCTATGACTATTGAGGTCAGCGAGAACCATCACTGGATACTGTCCGAAAAGGGCAAGACGGAGATGCCGCATTTCCTCTTGCCGCCGATGATGAACAACAAAGGCTGCTACACCGTTTCGCTTGGCAATTTGACCCGCTGGCTCGGCGAGCAGGCCGAGGCGATGGAAGTGGAGGTCTATCCCGGCTTTGCGGCTGCGGAAGTGCTCTACCATGAAGATGGCAGCGTGAAAGGCGTTGCCACCGGTGATATGGGTATCGGCAAGGACGGTGAGCAAAAAGACAGTTACGAGCCAGGCATTGAGCTGCACGCCAAATACACCTTCTTCGCGGAAGGGGTGCGCGGCAATCTCTCCAAGCAAGTTATGGAAACATTCAATCTGCGCGATGGTGTGGAAAATCAAACCTATGCCATCGGCATTAAAGAGCTGTGGGATATTCCGCCGGAAAATCATAAGCCGGGCCGTGTGATCCACACGCAGGGCTGGCCGCTGACGGATGAAGTCGGCGGCGGCTTTATTTATCATCAGGCTGACAACCAAGTGGCACTCGGCTTCGTCGTCGCGCTGGATTACAAGAACCCTTATCTGTCTCCTTTTGATGAGATGCAACGGTGGAAGACCAATCCAGCCGTTGCGGAAATCTTAAAAGGCGGCCGCCGGGTCTCCTACGGCGCGCGGGCGATTAATGAAGGCGGCCTCCAATCCATTCCCAAGCTGGTTTTCCCAGGCGGTGCGCTCATTGGCTGCGCCGCTGGCTTTGTCAATGTGCCGCGCATTAAAGGCAGTCACAATGCCATGAAGTCTGGCATGCTGGCCGCGGAAGCCGCTTTTGAAAAATTGAAATCAGGTGCCAATGACAACGCGGAGCTGTCGGCTTATCCAGAAGCCTTGAACGCGAGTTGGGTCCACAAGGACCTGAATATGGTGCGCAATGCCCGCCCGTCGCTGTCCAAATTCGGTATCGCCCTTGGCACCATTTATACAGGCATCGATTTGTGGTTGAACAACCTGGGCCTTGGGTTTTTGGTGCCGTGGACCTTTGGCCATCCGCACACTGACCATGAGTCAATTGAGAAGAAGGCGGACCACAAACCCATTGCGTATCCTAAGCCCGATGGCGAGCTAACCTTTGACAAGCTTTCTTCTGTCTTCCTGTCCAACACCAATCATGAGGAAGACCAGCCTGCGCACTTGAAGCTTAAAGACGACGCTGTGCCGATCGAGCATAATTTGGCGCTCTATGATGAGCCGGCACAGCGCTATTGCCCAGCGGGTGTGTATGAAGTTATTCGCGAAGATGATGGGTCAAACCCGCGCTTTCAAATTAATGCCCAAAACTGTGTGCATTGTAAGACTTGCGATATTAAAGCCCCAACGCAGAACATTGTTTGGACGGTGCCCGAAGGTGGGGGTGGGCCCAATTATCCAAATATGTAAGCGTTTGTCGCAGGGTCGGCTCAGCGTTCAAATGGCTTGGGCGCGTCTATGAAAGAATTGGCAATGGTTGAGTTGGTATACCCTCACGCAATGCGCCTTAGTCTAAAACATATTGTCTTCGGCCTGCTTGCCCTTGTGCTTGCGGGGTGCCAATCCACCACCGATCTCTATGGCTATCCCGTGCCAGTAAAAACGCCCAGCAGCCCGCTCGGTGATTATCTGGCTGCGCAGCAAGCTCGCTTTGAAAACGATACCGAACGGGCAGCGGATTTTTATCTCGCCGCGTTGGACCAAGAGCCAGCAAACGGTCCTGTGCTGCGAGATAGAGCCTATAAATTGCTCATTTCTGATGGCCGTTTTGATGCGGCTGAGGATATTGCCGATGATCTGAACATTGGCAGTCTCTCCTATAATCTCTCGAAGATGGTGACAGTCCTGACGGCTGTAAGAGGCAAGCGCTATCGCCAGTCTTTAGCCGGGTTAGAGCTCGTCAATGGCACTGGCTTTGACCTCCTCTTAAAGCCCATCACCCTCGCTTGGTCTCACGCTGGCCTAAAAGATAAGGAAGCTGCCTTTGAAGCGTTAGAGGCGCTTAAAGCGCAAAGGGCTTTTCTTGGCTTTTATGAAGAGCACAAAGCCTATCTCCATGCGTATTTCGGAGATTGGGAGCGTGCGCAATCCACCTTTGACGCGGCCTTGCGCGAGGGCCGTTTGCTCTCTTCTCGCGGCATTTTAGATTATTCTGCCCGTCTTTCTCAGCGCAAGGCCTATGGCGAAGCCATAGCTGCGCTTGATACCGTGCTTTCCAAAGCGCCGCAGATTGCCGAATTGGCGGCTGCCAAGCGGCGGCTGGAAGCGGGGGAAACATTCAAACCGTTCGTCAAAAGTCCATCCGATGCCGTGGCGGAAGCCCTTTACAGAACGGCGACGGAGTTGGTGCGCAAACCAACGGCGACCTCAGCCGTCGTCTATGCGCGTTTGTCGACCTATCTCAACGACGACCTAACGGCGGCTTACATTCTGATTGCCGATGTTTATGCGGCGCAACGACGCTTTGAGCAGGCAGCGAATACTTTGGGGGAACTCAATGAAGAGGGGCCCTTATCTACGATTTTAGTGTCGCGGCAGGCTGCTTATCTTGAGCGCTTAGATCGGCGCGACGAAGCCGCCGCCCTTTTGGACGAGGAACTGGAGCGCGACCCTGGCAATATTCAAATCATGGCTGAACTTGCTGAATTGTCCCGGCTAATGGAGAATTTTCCAGGTGCTATCAAGCTTTACGACCGAGCTATTTCTCAGTCAGCTGACGAGGATTGGCGGCTATTTTACGGGCGCGGCATCGCCTTTGAGCAAAGCGGCGATTTCGTAAGGGCCGAACCAGATTTGCGCCAAGCCTTGGCCCTGCGGCCGGGTGATGCGCTTATTTTAAATTATCTAGGCTATTCCTTGCTAGATCGCGGCCAGAAAGTCGATGAAGCGGTAAGTCTCATCGATCAAGCCGTCAACGCTCGGCCAAATGACGGCTACATCGTCGATAGCCAAGGCTGGGCAGCCTATATTCTGGGCGATTATGAGCGCGCTGTCACGCTTTTGGAGCGGGCCGTTTCCTTGGTGCCGGGTGACCCCACCATCAACGACCATTTGGGCGATGCTTATTGGAAAGCAGGCCGCTATATCGAGGCGCGCTTTAAGTGGCAGCAAGTGCTGACGCTCGGCCCGACCAAAGGCCAAGAAGAACGTATTGCTGAAAAAATCGATTTGGGGCTTACTTTGGCGGATAGTACAGCAGCCGAACGCAGCATAACCCGCTAGCCCGCCATTTGCTCAATGCCTAAGGGATCTGCGTTGGTCGTCGAACCAGCATACGCCAAAATCAATCTGTTTCTCAAAGTGTTGGGCCGTCTTGAAAACGGCTATCATCACTTGCAATCTCTGATGGTATTTTGCGATGTGGGGGAGTGGGTGCGCGTGCAGCCATCAACCCATGATGGAGTTGCAGTGGAAGGCCCGATGGCTAGCGGACTGCACTCTAAGCCCACTAGTGACAATCTTATTATTAGAGCTCGTGATGCCTACCGGCGCGCGACAGGTGATGCACAACCAGTTCACCTCACTCTGCACAAAACAATGCCAGTCTCTTCCGGGATTGGGGGCGGTTCAGCAGACGCGGCCGCCACTCTAAGAGCTCTCAATGCGCTGCATGATTCACCACTTTCTGCGGCCGAGCTTGCAAAAATTGGTCAAATGCTTGGTGCCGATGTTCCAGCATGTCTAGGGAGTAGCACCGTCATGCTCAATGGCGTCGGCGCGGAGCTCGCGGCTGCACAATTTGATGCAGATGCGCGGTTCCTTCTGCTGGTCAATCCCATGCAGAGCCTTTCCACCCCAGCTGTGTTCGGGCGCCTTGCTGCTTCAGTCCGTAAAAGCTATCCAGACGCCATTCAAAGCAGCTGGACACTGAATGATGTGAAGGCAATGCCAAATGATCTGACCAAAGCAGCGTGCGCGTTTTGTCCCGACATAAAAACTGTTCTGGACCAACTCAATAGGGTTGCTGACGCTGACTTTACTGGGATGTCTGGCTCAGGGGCGACGTGCTTTGCGCTGTTTGCCAAGAGAGATGCAGCCCGTGCTGCGCTGTCTGCCATCCGTCTGGCTCATCCAAACTGGTGGGCAGCCATTGGGGAGACGAGGTAACTCGCCTAAAAATGGACTAAATACAACTCTGCTATTGCACTGCAGCAGAAGATTGTAATACTCCATTAACTATATTTAGTTACGCGCCACTGAAACCGGGTGGTTAGGTCATAAAAATGAAAAAACGTTGGTTACTTCTACTTGCGGGAATTTTGGCGGGGACAACTCTACCTGCAAGTTCAACAGCTGTTTTCGGACCAAGTAACGGCGGCGTTGAACCCCATCAGGCAATGGTTGCAACGCCATATATCGTAGACCTAGCTGCGGACATTGACCCTTAGAGACAAGAGTGCAGCGGAACTAAGCCTAGCATTTTGACCGTGGCTTTGGCTGTTAACCCTTTTTTTGTGCAACATTTCAGTTTAGCACTCTCTCGCAGTTTTATTAGCGGCTGGTGGCGCATGCACTTCATTCGCAAGGCAATTCCAATTGTGGCGGCAGTAGCCGCGCTCTACATCTCCTTATTACCGGTCGGCTATGGCCAGGTCGTCCCGCCCAATGTCCTGCAAGAGTTGCAGCGCCAACAAGGTGTCAGTGCTCGTCCGCAGCGCCGTGTTTCGCCTGTGGATCAAAGCCGTGAAAACCGACAAGCTGACGTGCCGCTGGACGGTGACTTCGACTTTGAAACACAGCAAGATCTAGCAGAAGATGACGAAGAGCTTGAGGACGCCTCTGTTGTCGAAATGGATTACCGCGAGCGTTTGGACGATGAGACGCTTATCCAGTTTGGCTATGACCGTCTTCTTGGCAGTCGGGTGCGGGGATTGGTCGAAACCACTGGCCGGGTCTCTGATAGCTACATTTTAGGCGTTGGAGATGAGGTCGCCGTCGTGCTGCGCGGCTCTGAGGAACAAAGCTATATAACACCCGTGGATAGCGAAGGCCGCCTGATTTTAGACGGCCTGACTCCCATTTCCGCAGCTGGCCGAAGTCTGGCTGACGTGCGTTCGGAGATCATCGGTTCGGTCTCGCAAGCTTTTATTGGAACGGACGCCTATGTGTCCCTCGCCTCGCTTGCACAAATCACGGTCACTGTCGTGGGCGAAGCAGAGTTGCCAGGGGCTATTCAGCTGACCAGTCAGCAAACCATTTTGGATGCGCTGATCAAGGCGGGCGGCATTCGCAAAACTGGATCGTTGCGTCAAATAAAGCTTATCCGGGGCGAACGCTCTCGCAATATCGATCTCTATCGCCTGTTTCGTGGTCAGTCTGCGCTTAGCCTTAATCTTAGGGATGGAGACCGCATTGTTGTTCCCGGA
The DNA here is from genome assembly GCA_937884085.1 of uncultured Sphingomonadales bacterium. Taxonomy (GTDB): domain Bacteria; phylum Pseudomonadota; class Alphaproteobacteria; order Sphingomonadales; family CAKZYD01; genus CAKZYD01. Next base: position 7,536 of record CAKZYD010000373.1, read on the forward strand.
CTTGGGCAAACCTATGCAGTGACGGGGGAGGTGCTCCGGCCAGCGATCTACGAATTGCCGGAGACTGTTAGCAGCTTAACCGCAAAAACGGCTTTGGACGTTGCTGGCGGTCTTATTCGGCCGCGCGGCTATGAATTGGTCGTTAGTCGGCTGGATGACAGCGGCAGCGAGCAGGTGTTGCCAATCAAGCGGTCGGAGACGATGATTGCTGGCGATGCGCTGGTCGTTGTGCGCGCTAGCAGCCGGGCCAAAGGCAAGCTGTTCATCTCAGGGCATGTGCGTGCGCCCGGGTTGAGAGCTTTGGCGACTGCAGCCACGGTGGGCGATCTGGTTGACCGTAGTGGCGGTTATTTGGATGCACCTTATTTGCCATTTGCCGTATTGGAGCGAGAAGATCCAATCTCGTTGAACCGAACCTTCACACCCGTCAGCCTTTTGCAAGCATCTTTAGAAGGGCGCTCAAAACCACTGCAACAGGAAGACCGGCTGATTGTTCTGGGTGCTGATGACGTTGCCTTTCTCTCGTCTAACGCTGTCAGACAAGTGGTTTTATCACATCGCTATAGTGGCGCGCTTACATGCGAGCCGCTCAGCGAGTTGGCAAATCTAAGCCAAGATTTGCAAACCGAACGGTTTTCAGCGGTCCTGCGCGGCGCATTTATCCTCGAAACGAGTGATGGTAACGCCCAGATTGCAGATGTTAGCGGCATCGCAAGCGAAGACGAGGAAGCGCTCAAAAACAGAAGTGTGCGGCAGATCACCGATCTTGAACTGGAGGAGATGGACGAGGAAGAGAGAGACATGCGGCGGCAGAAGCTGTGTCCGGCGGTCTATGAGGACAACCCAGGGCTTCTTGCTTTTGTGCTGGAACACGTCGCCACCGTCTCAGGATCGGTCCGCCGACCGGCGGTTTTGCCAGTGGCTGCGCCGACATCCTTGGCCAATTTAATCCAGTTCGCGGGCGGATTGAGTGCAGAGTCGTCTCGGTCGAATGTGGAGATCTCCGCGGCGCGACGAAACGAGAACTCGTTTGATCTTGACCGCGGTACCTTTGATCTCACCGAAACACCGCTAGAGACTATTCTCATTGACGCGGGCACCGCCGTGACCGTGCAGTCTATTCCCAGTGAACAGGAACCTGGAACAGTTTTGCTCTCGGGTGAATTCAAGCGACCAGGCGTTTATACGATTAGGCGCGGGGAGCGCTTGTCGGAAGTCATTGAGCGCGCCGGGGGTGTCACTGAGCGCGCCTACCCCTATGGCGCGGTTTTCACGCGCGTGAGCGTGCGGCGAGCGCAAGAGCAGGCCTTCCGCCGAACGGCTCGCGAAATGAACACAGCCCTGACAACCGCTGCGCTTAAAAACAATGTAGACTCAGATGCCTTGGCAGCGGCTCGAGAATTGAGCCGGGAAATGCAAACAGCCGAAACCCTCGGACGGGTTGTTGTAGAGGCTGATCCGCGCGTTCTGGAGCTGCGGAAAGACCTGGATGCTGTAATGGAGCCAGGCGATCGCCTATTTATGCCCAAGCGGCCCAACCACATCCTGGCCATGGGCGATGTGCTGAACCCCGGTGCGCTGCAGTTCGTGCGGGGTAAAGTCGTTGCCCAGTACCTTTCCGAAACCGGCGGTATTCAAAGCAGTGCAGACACGGGCCGGATCTTTCTTGTGTATCCAAATGGCGTCGCAAAGCCATTGCCGAAGCGCTTTTGGGGCAGCCGCAGGGAGCTGGTTCCACCCGGTAGCACAATCGTGGTGCCGAAAGACACCGATCCACTTGCAACCCTTCAGCTGACGCGGGAGATAACTTCTGTGGTGAGCCAGCTGGCCCTGTCCGCGGCCTCCTTTGCTGTCATCTTTGACTAATAGGTCCCGACCCTAAGGCCAGAGCGCTTTTGTGCGTCCCACTGTGCGATAGTATAGGATGCCCAACCATTCGTGGGTCGCGCGCTTAAACACCAAGAAGTTATCTAAACGGGCGCTATATGCGTTCCAGCTCTGCCAAAATCCAGTGCGCGGGGAAATTGGCGCTGCAGGCGCTGGTATCACATCAACACCAACACTCTTCAAAGATAGGATTGTTCGCGGCATATGCATGGCCGAAGTAACAACGGCTATCTCTTTGTGTTGAGCTAAGTCCTGCGTGTCAAAATAGTCATTGATGTCGTTGGCGTTGCCCCAGGTGTTCGCTGCCGCTCCAATCACTGTGAGGCGACTTGACAAACCAGCCCGGGCATAGAGTTCTTTGGCAATGTCTCTATCATCAAACGCGAACCGCTCACGTCCCGCTGCAAACACCAATTTGGCCTTTGGATACAGTGTTAACAGCCGCATTGCTTCAAGATAGCGTGCATGCTGGTCATTGAGAGGCGCCGCTGCTTTGCTGGTTGCCAAGGTGGGACGCTCAGCGCCGCTAATGTGAACAACATATTGAATGTTTTTGTCTTCGATGGCGCTGAGTTGCGGAAAGGCATTTTCAAGCGGCCAAGCGAGCCAAGCGGCCAGCGGGGTAACGTAGATGACAATGAGCAATGTGGTTGCCACCCCAAAGGATCGCCGCACTGTTGCGACCCTTGGTGCCAGTTTTAAGAGCAGAGCTGAGCCGCTGAACAAAAGCAAAAGAAAATCGAGCGGATTAAGCATTTATCCTCTGCGTCATGTCAAACCTCGGGAAAATTGTATTCGCATTTTCGGTCTGCAGGGCAATTAAGCCATTAAACAGCCTTAATTATCTTTCATTTGCTTTGTTTTGAGGATGGACTACAACCCTCTTGTCTGCATTCGCGCAAAATACAGGCTAAAGCTAAATTAAATGACGTCTATACTCCTCATGGTTCTGGTGGTGGCTGCCATGATGTCGTCGGGCATACTGTCCGCCAACGCCTGGCGGTTAGGGACCTCACTTCAAGTCATCGACTATCCTGACATAACAGGTGGGCGAAAACGCCACACAAATCCGACACCGCTGGTTGGAGGCATCGCTTTTCTTATGTCGATGTCGTTATGGGGTTTTCTCTCCGTTTGGCTGTCCAACCCCGTTCGATCGCAGGGCGAAGACCTAATTGCGATTTCAGCGCTTATGATTGTTTTTGCTCTAATTGGCTTCATTGACGACCGCCAAGAACTCTCGCCAAAAATTCGGCTTGTCATTTTGTTGGCGGCGACTGCTTTTGCCGTAAACAATCAGCCGACCTTGACGGTTCAGTTTCTGCATTTTGAATTCTTTGGAAAAGCCACCATTCTAGGCAATTGGGGCGGTATCTTCACTGTTCTCGCTTTGGTTGGCCTCGCCAACGCTGTCAACATGGCGGATGGCAAAAACGGTCTTGTGATTGGCATGTGCCTCGTCTGGAACACTGTCCTTTTGTTTTTTGCAGCTCCTATCCTTGTTCCGGTGCTGTTCATTAGTTTTGGGATATTGCTCGTGCTGTTCTACAGCAATCTTCGAAACCGACTGTTTTTGGGCGATACGGGCAGCTTTGCCCTTGCTGCCTTTTTCGGGCTCATTGCTATTTACAGTTACACGCAAAACTTTGTTCGGCTTCCAGCGGAGGTCATCGTGCTGATGTTCATGATCCCAGTCTTGGACTGTTTGCGTTTGATGGTCTTGCGAGTCATGCGCGGACAGTCCCCGTTTTCCGCTGGTCGCGATCATTTACATCATCATATTGCAGCCGCGACGGGGTGGGGCATTGGCTTGCCGCTCTATTTGTCGCTTATTGCTGTGCCATTGGGCCTGCGTTTTGTTTTGCCCGGCGCGAGCTTTGCCATCATCCTCTTGCAAATTGGCGCTTATGTCACCGTTCTTGCCATATGTTCCTATAGGGCAAGGTTAAGGTTATCTGGGCAGGCTGCCCTCTGACGAGCGTGGTAAGGCAAGGCTGCGGCGATATGAATTCCGGCGTTGATGCATTTGGGCGTTTACTCCTTGGAAAACAGTCGTTAGTACACCGTCGAGATTGCGTCGTGCATTGTTTCGCTTTTCATGCTGGGGCGTAGCCAAGCGGTAAGGCAGCGGTTTTTGGTATCGCCATGCGCAGGTTCGAATCCTGCCGCCCCAGCCATTTCCCTCATCCGCGTTTAGATTAAAAAAAGCCGCCATGGATTTGGGTTCTCTTCCAATTGCGCCGCTTCTGCCAGCTCTTTGCAAATATCTTGGGCGTGCGCATAACGCGATCATCATTGCCCCTCCTGGTGCCGGAAAATCCACGGCAATACCCATGATGCTGCTGGAGCAGGGCTTTGCGGCGAAAGGTGCCATCGCTGTGTTGCAGCCCAGACGCGTTGCTGTGAGAAGCCTTGCGGCACGGTTGAGCGAACTACACGGTGGCCCGCTTGGTGATGCCATCGGCTATCAGATGCGCGATGAGAGCCGTGTCTCGGCCAAAACCAAGCTCATTGTCATGACCGAAGGGGTGCTGCGTCAACGCTTGCTTGCTGACCCCGCCTTAGAGGGCCTGACTGCTGTTTTGTTTGATGAGTTTCATGAACGGTCCCTCAATGCAGACCTGTGTTTAGCGCTCTCGCGAGACACCCAAGGCTCGCTACGGCCAGACCTAAAGCTCCTTTTGATGTCCGCGACGCTGGATAAGGAAGGCATTTTGCCTGCGCTACCCACCTTCGAGGTGTTTGAAAGCCAAGGGCGCAGCTTTCCCATAGAAACCATTTATCTGCCGCTAAGCCCCAATGCGCATCTGCCAGCTGCTGCGGCGCAGGCCGTGCGGCGTGCGGTGTCGGACACAGAAGGGGATGTTCTTTGTTTTTTGCCTGGTGTGCGCGACATTCGTGCCGTTGCTTCGCAGTTGGAAGGCGCCGATTTTGATGTTTTCCCGCTCTATGGCGCGCTTCCCATAGAGGCGCAGAAAGCCGTTTTGAAGAAGCCGCAGTCAGCCAAGCGGCGAGTGATTGTGGCGACGGATATCGCGGAAACGAGCCTTACACTGCCGGATATCTCCGCAGTCGTCGACGCCGGTTTGCGACGCGCGCCGTTTTTCGATTTGAGTTTAGGCCTGACCGAACTGCGAACCCAAAAGGCTTCGCGCGCCAGCGTCGACCAAAGGCGCGGGCGCGCAGGTCGGACCGGGCCGGGCACATGTTACAGACTTTGGCCCGCGCAAAGCACGCGCGCGTTACCAGCCGCGGACGCGCCTGAAATTCTTACTCAGGATTTGGCAGATGTGGCTTTAGCGTGCGCCGATTGGGGTGCTGATCCCCAGTCGGATTTAGACTGGATAGATACACCACCTATGGCAGCGCTGCTGGCCGCCCAAGAGCGTTTGCAAAAAGCAGATTTGTTAGACGCTGAAAACCGCATCACCCAGTTCGGCCGTGCAGCTGCGCAGATGCCTTTGCCGTGGGATTTGGCGGCGTTTATGCTGGGTCTTGCGCACACACCGCGCGCTAAAGAGACGGCAGTTCTCTGCGCCATACTCGGTGAGACAAGTACCGGGCTGGAAGGGCAAGACCTAGAGCGTGCCGTT
>CAKZYD010000374.1 GCA_937884085.1 uncultured Sphingomonadales bacterium
GCTTGACGCTGTTCGGCGGGAATGCCGGGGCCATCGTCTTCAATCGCGATGGCGCTCCCAGGGCCTTGCGCTCCTACTTGCGCAGAGACCGAGACAATAACCTGGCCACGGCCAAATTTGGCTGCATTCTCCACTAAGTTGCCGAGGATTTCCTCCAGGTCTTGGCGGGCGATACGGGCTTTTGCCGGCCTGATTTGGTGGTCTGCTGTAATGCTGTGGCGCGCGTGGAGCTTACTGACCACGCGGACAATCGTATCCACCACGTCCGATACATCCGCAGTCATATGGGTCCGCCCGTAGTGGGTCGCAGCACGCGCACGGGCGAGGTTGTGGTCAATATGCCGGCGCATCAGGGCGACTTGGCGGCTCACCGTCTGCCCAAGAGCATCTGTTTCTTGCTCAGCTTCATTGGTGAGGATGGAAAGCGGCGTCTTAAGCGCATGAGCCAAATTACCCGCCTGGGTTTTCGCCCGCTCAACGGTTTTTTCGTTCTGCTCGAGCAGCGCGTTCATCTCGCCCACCAGCGGCATCACTTCTGGCGGCATATCGTCTGGAATGCGCCCTTCCTTACCGCTGCGGATTTCGCTCACGGCCCGCCGCAAGCGCCTGAGCGGTTTCAGGCCATAGCCAATTTGCACGATAACAGCGCCCACCAAGCCCAAACCGAGCAGCCCCATAGACCAGAAGAGCGTGCGGTGAAACCCCGCCAAGGTTGCGTTCACTTCATCAAAATTGCCTGTCACCAGGAAGTGGAAGGGCTCCTTAGCTTGAAGCAAATTTACATCTCTTTCGAGGACCCGAAGACTCTGCCCATCCGGCCCAAACCGCATGGAATAACGCCCTTCGGCCAAGTTTTGCGAGAAGTCAACATCCAGGACTTGGTCCCACAGCGACCGCGAGCGGATTGGCGCGGAATGTTCGCTGCTGACCTGCCAATAATAGCCTGAATAGGGCTGCTCATAGCGCTGCTCACCAAGCGGACGCTCGAAGACCAGCTCCCCTTCTGCATTGATTTGCGCTGAGCCAATCAGGGCCTGGACAGATTGGGACAGCCGCTCATCCAGCGCGTCTGTCAAATAGTCCGTAAACAGCTGCGAAAAGATGATGCTGCCGCCAATCAGGAAGAGGCCAACCCACAACACCGAGACCGCCAATAGACGCGCGGACAGAGACCGCCAAAACGACTGCCCTGAGGCACGCGGGCGGCGGTCTGTTTTTGCCTGCAGCGGAGCCGGCTGATGCGCTTTGGCTGCGTCAGCCAGCTGTTTCCGCGGGTTCTTCAATCCTGTATCCAAGGCCGCGCACCGTCTGAATGATTGGTACATTCAGTTTTTTCCGAATGCGATTCACAAACACCTCAATGGTGTTGGAATCGCGATCGAAATCCTGATCATAGATATGTTCTGTCAATTCCGTGCGCGACACAACCTCTTCCGCATGATGCATGAGGTAGCTGAGCAGCTTAAACTCCTGCGCTGTTAGCCGGACTTGCGCGCCATCGACGAAGACGCGGCTGGTTTTGGTATCAAGCATGACCGGACCGCAATGGAGCTCAGACTGGCTGTGGCCCTTGGAGCGCCGGATTAAAGCACGTAATCGGGCTAGGACTTCTTCGAGCTTAAAGGGCTTCGTCACATAATCATCGGCGCCGGCGTCAAGGCCTGCCACTTTTTCGGACCAGCCATCGCGCGCCGTAAGAATAAGCACTGGGAAGTCGCGCCCTTCATCACGCCACTTTTCCAAAACGGTGACACCATCGATGACAGGCAATCCTAGGTCCAAGACCACCGCATCATAGCTCTCCGTGGAGCCCAGATGCAGAGCATCTTCGCCATTGTCGGCATGATCAACGGCATAGCCGCCGTCTTTAAGGCCGCCAAGCAGCTGCCCCGCCAATTGCGGTTCATCTTCGACGAGTAAAAGGCGCATTAGCGTGGCTCCTTAATGCTGGTAATTGCTCCTGACTTTGCGTTGACCGTCACGCTGACGACGTCAGCGCCGCGCAGGACCTTGAAGCGGTATTGAATATTGTTGCCGCGCCCAAGCGGCGTGACGCCCACAACAGTCCCGCGCACACGGCCTTCAACCATGCGGCGCAGTGCTGGCAAGTCAGCTGCGCCGGATTGGCGCGCGCGCAAGGCGCGGTCTTGGTCGCTATTTTGCGCAGATACCGGCGTTGCGACAGCGGCTGCAAACAGCATGGCCCAGCTGAACAGCAGAGCCGCTATGCGCCAAATCTTTATCCGCACTGTATGTGTCATAGATGAAAAAATAGGCTAGTCTGCGTGAACACGCTATGAATAGTCCGGAAATGAACCTGGGGGAAGCTTGCGTATGTCTATTCGCACCATTTTAGTGCCGCTCACCGGCGGTGAAACCTGTGAGCGCGCGGCAGAAGCGGCCGCGCGGGTCGCAAAAGCCTTTGACGGCCATTTGTTTGGCATGCATGTGCGCTCGGATGCGGCGGCCAGCGTACCTTATGTGGCGGATGGGCTAACGGCAGACCTGGTGCATGAGCTGGTAACCTCCGCCGAACGCGAAGGCGACCGCCGCAAGACGCGGGCCAGAGAAATTTTTGATTCCATGTGCGAGACCTTTGCGCTGGATACCAGCACGCCAGCCGGAGATGCAGACAAGCCAACGGCCCATTGGGAAGGCCGCACAGGAGCCATCGGCGAGGTGATTGCCAGGGAGGCCCGAATTATGGACCTCACCGTTGTTCCGCAGCCCGATATTGAACTAGACCCCATCACAGCCGGCCTGATGGATGAAGTCATGACCCGCTCTGGACGCGCTGTTCTCATGGCGCCGAAAACGCTTCCCGAGCATGTGAGTGAACGGGTGATGATTGCCTGGAATGGCAGCACGGAAGCCGCGCGCGCCGTCGCCGACGCCATGCCATTCTTGCTCAAAGCCAAGGAGATTTTTGTCCTTACCGTTGGCGAGATGACGCGCGGCAGGCCTGGCGGCAACGCCCTGGCTAAGACGCTGACGTGCCATGGGCTGAAACCGGTCGTGCTGGCCGAGGACTGCGGCCCAAGCGGCGTCGATGATACGATCTTGGATTTGGCAAAAGAGCATGGCATCACCCTCCTTGTCGTTGGCGCCTACTCTCACAGCCGGTGGCGCGAGCTGGTCTTAGGTGGCGTCACACGGACGGTGATTGAAAAAGCCACAATGCCGGTTCTCATGAGCCACTAGCACTCAGGCCCCTAGATGCGCTAGCAGAGGCGCATGGCACAGCTTCCCCTTCTCACAGCGCAAAACCTTGGCCTGCGCTTTGGCGAAATCCCCCTCTTCGAGGGTATTAGCATGACCGTCGGGCCACATGACCGGCTGTGCCTGGTTGGGCGCAACGGAGCGGGCAAATCCAGCTTTATGAAAATTCTTGGGCAGGCGCTTGAGCCAGATGCCGGAACAATCACGGTGCAACCTGGCAAAGTCGTCACATACTTGCCGCAAGAGCCTGATTTCACGCGCTTCGCGACCACATCAGATGCCCTCCTGGACGCTTTGCCGACAGATGAGCGGCAATTATATCGCATTGAAGCGCTTGCCGCAGAGCTGGACCTAGACTTGGCAAAGCCGCCTACCCAGCTAAGCGGTGGTGGGCGGCGACGCATTGCCTTGGCCCGAACATTCTTGACCGAGCCAGACCTCATCCTGCTCGATGAACCAACGAACCATCTGGACCTGCCAACAATTTCCTGGCTGGAAGAACGCCTGAAGACGTTTCGCGGCGCCTTCATTCTCATCAGCCACGACCGGCGCCTGTTGGAAACAGCGGCGCAGGAGACGCTCTGGCTAGACCGCAGAAAATTGCATCGCAGCCCCAAGGGCTATGCTGACTTTGAGGACTTTAGAGATTTTGTCTTAAACGAAGAGCGCCGCGAGATGGACCGCGAGCGCCAGCATATCAAGGCAGAGCAACGCTACCTTGAACGCGGCGTCACGGCTCGCAGAACTCGCAATCAGCGACGCCTTAAAAAGCTGGCAGCCCTGCGCGAACGCTCAGCTGAGCGTATTCGCCCCACTGGGCAGGTTCAAATCACCACGGGTACGGCAGAGCGCTCCGGCCGCAAAGCCATCGAAGCGCAGGGCATCGCAAAGGCGTTTGGCGACCAAGTCATCGTGCGGGATTTTTCAACGCGCATTCTCTCTGGCGATAAAATGGCCCTGATTGGGCCAAACGGCGTTGGCAAAACGACACTCATCAAAATGCTGCTGGGAGAGCTTACGCCAGACGCCGGTGAGGTGAAGCACGGCGCCCGACTTGAGACGGTCTATGTGGACCAAAACCGGGAAACCCTGAAAGAAGACCTAACACTGCAGGACGTGTTGGCGGGCGGCAATGACTATGTGGACGTGCGCGGGGAAAAGCGGCACATCACCAGCTATCTCAAAGACTTCCTGTTCGAGCCAGCGCAAATGCGCAGCCCCGTCTCCAGCCTCTCCGGCGGCGAACGCGGTCGGCTCCTCCTCGCCAAAGCCTTTGCAAAGGCGGCCAATATGCTGGTGCTGGATGAACCGCCCAATGATTTGGACTTGGATACGCTGACGCTCTTGGAAGATGTACTGGCCGATATGGACGCGACACTTCTTCTGGTCAGCCACGACCGCGACTTTATCGACCAAGTCTCCAGCAGCACAATCGCGCCAATGGGCGGTGGGCGCTGGCAAGAATACCCCGGCGGGTACAGCGATTTTCTCACCCAATCAGGCGGGCGCGCACCTTGGGATATGGCGCCCGAGGCAACCTCGCCCAAAAAAGCCACGGTGACGGCTCTCAAGCCAAAAAAGGCAAAGCTAAGCTACAAAGACCAGCGGCGTTTAGATGCCCTGCCAGCCTTGATAGAAGACACGCAAACCCAAATCGCGCAATGCGAAGCCGCCCTGGCGGACCCGACCTTATTTGACACCAACCCAACACAGTTCCAGACGCTGACCAGCCAAATTGGTCCGCTGCAGGATACGCTGGAAGCACTTGAAATGGAATGGCTTGAGCTTGAGGAAAAGAGTGAGGCGTTAGCTCGGTAGTATCGACGCAGACGAGGCAACCAAAGCTCCGTTCGCCTTGAGCTTGTCGAAAGGCCTGTCTGACCTGGAGCTGTGCTTCGACAAGCTCAGCACGGACGGTGGTGTATTAGCAAACGAGCCGTGTGCTTTGACTATACATCGGCTCGACGACCTCAGCCTGTGAAAGCGCTTCGCCAATGGCGATGAGCTGCGGGCGCTCATCCATGCTGCTGCAGCCCTCTGCCAATGCAGCTAACGTGGCCTGATCTGCTTCATAATCCGGGCGGCTCACGCTTTTGAAAATCATGACCGGGCAGCCTGGCCTATGACCCTTCTCGATAAGCTTTTGCGCAAATTGCGCGGCGGTGCGCCCACCCATGTAGACGACCAGTGTCGTCTTTTGGTCCGCAAGCCCATCCCAATCGAGCTCCGGCAATTTCCCTTCGCGGCTATGCCCCGTCACGAAACGAACCGATTGTGCATGGTCGCGGTGCGTCAAAGACACCTGTGCCTGCGCGGCAGCTGCCAAGGCAGAGGTGACACCGGGCACCACCTCAACCGCAATGCCCGCCGCTTTCAATTGGTCAATCTCTTCCCCAGCGCGGCCAAAAATCATTGGGTCGCCTGACTTGAGACGCACCACATGCTTGCCTTGCCCGGCGAGTTTCAACATCAGCGCGTTGATATCTTCCTGTTTGCAGGAGACGCGGCCACCGCGCTTACCAACCAACATGCGCTTTGCTTCGCGCCGTGCCAAATCCAGAATCTCATCGGAAATCAGGGCATCGAAGAGGATGACATCCGCGCTTTGCAGCGCGCGAATAGCGCGGACCGTGAGCAAATCCGCCGCGCCAGGGCCAGCGCCCACCAGGGTGACTTTTCCAATCGTTGATGCCATGTCAAACTGCCTCCGTATACGGAGTGGGCTGGGCCACTGCGTCTTTTAAAATGCGTTCAATTTCTGAGCGGCAGGAACCGCAATTGGTCCCAGCGCCGGTTTTGGCGCACACCGCCTCCAAGCCATGCCCGCCTTGGGCTGCCGCGCGGATGGTGTTGATGCCGACCTCCATGCAGGAACAAATGAGCGCGCCTTGGTCTGGTCGATCTGCACCAGGGCGCCCGGCCAATAGGGAGACACGGTCTGCCTTTTTGACCTCTTTGCCAACCAGCCCGGCAACCCATTGCCGGGACACACTAACGCCGCCGGCGCCAAAGAAACCGGCGGCAATCAACGTATCTCCAGCGAAGTAGGCGGTGCGGTGCTGATTGCTGCTGGCATCTTGGTAGGCCAGCCGCTCGGCATCAGGATAGGCCGATTGCAGCCAAGCACTAAAGCGCGTCTCAAGCGGCCTATGACTGGCCAACTCTATGCGAAACCCACCGGCACACGGTGCCATCGCCCAATAGTTGGACTTGATATCTGGCTTATCGCGCGCAACCACGAAGCCGTGCCATTGGGCTTTTAGAGGCGCTATGGCAACGTGGCTGCCCTTGAGCGCCGGCTGGCCGGAAAAAGGGTCGGTTACTGGCGCAACCAGAGCATCCACACGGGCTGCGGCTGCAAATTGTTCAGTCCAATGCATGGGCACGAAGACACTGCCTGGCCGCTGCCGCGGCGTGACCAGAGCGCGCACGACAGCCTGGCCAAAGGGAGACGACAGCGTGACTAGCCCTGCATGACTTATCCCCTCCCGCAGCGCGTCCTCAGGATGGATTTCGGCAAAGGGTTCAGCCATATGTTGTGACAAGCGCGGCGACACCCCAGTGCGCGTCATCGTATGCCACTGGTCGCGAATACGGCCCGTATTAAGCACATAAGGAAAGGATGCACTCTGCTGCGCGGGGACTGTCCGCGCCGGCACAATCGCGCGGGCCTTGCGCGAGGGCGTGGAAAAACGGCCATCGCCATAGAGCCGGCCTCCAGTCTGAGAGGCACTGATAGGCCATATGACCGGGTCTAGTGTTTCATAATCCCGGTCATGAAGCGCACTTAAATCCAGCGCCCGCTCGGCATCTTTTTCAAAGGCGGTCATCGCCGCGTATTCGCGGAATACATCTGCCGGACTTTGATAGGGAAAAGCCTCGGGCCACCCCATACGGCGACCGACATCGCTGATGATGTCCCAATCAGCGCGGGCCTCGCCAGGAATAGGCTTTAAAGCGCGTTGCCTTGAAATCCGCCGCTCTGAATTGGTGACTGTGCCATCTTTTTCGCCCCAAGCAGCCGCAGGCAAAAGGATATCTGCGCACTGCGCCGTATCGGTTTCAGCCGTCACATCGCTAACGACGACGGTCGGGCATGCCTTTAACGCAGCGCGGACTTTATCGGCATTGGGCATGCTGTCGACTGGGTTGGTCGCCATAATCCAAATAGCTTTGATGCGGCCATCATGGACAGCGTCGAACATATCGACCGCCTTCAGACCTGGGCGCTGCGCGATGGTCGGCGACTGCCAGAAGCTCTGCGTGGTTTCCCGATGAGCTGGGTTTTCGACATCCATGTGGCAGGCCAATTGATTGGCAAGCCCGCCCACTTCGCGCCCACCCATGGCATTGGGCTGGCCGGTCACAGAAAAGGGCCCCATACCTGGCCTGCCAACCCTGCTGGTTAGCAGATGCGTATTGATGATGGCGCCCACGCGGTCAGTGCCATCGGCGGCTTGATTAACCCCTTGGGAATAGACGGTGACTGTTTTTTCCGCTTTGCCAAACAAGCTGTAGAATGCGCCAAGCTCTTGGCGTGAAAGGCCGGTTGTGGCGGCCACCTTTGCCAGGGTCCAGGGCTTCGCCTCCAGGAGCGCTGCATCCATCCCCTCCACATGGCGCGCCACATAGGCAGCATCGCCAAAACCATTGGTCTGCAGCCAATGCAGTAAGCCCTGAAACAGCGCCACATCGCTACCAGGGCGCAACGCTAAATGCATATCCGCTTGTTCCACGGTCACCGTCTGGCGCGGGTCAATCACTACGATTTTCATGCCGGGCCGCCGCGACTTCGCGGCTATGACGCGCTGGTAGAGAACCGGGTGGCACCAGGCCAAATTGGAGCCGGTCAGGATAAGAACATCGGCCAGCTCCAGGTCCTCATACGTGCCTGGCACCACATCTTCGCCAAAAGCGCGCTTATGGCCAGCGACAGAGGAGGCCATGCACAGGCGCGAGTTGGTGTCGATATTGGCCGAGCCGATAAAGCCCTTCATCAGTTTGTTGGCAACGTAGTAGTCTTCTGTCAGCAGCTGGCCAGATACGTAAAAGGCCACACTGTCTGGGCCATGCTGGCTGATGGCGTCTGAAAAGCGGCGCGCAACCAAATCAAGCGCACTGTCCCAATCGGCTTCAGCGCCGTAGATTTGCGGCTTTAGAAGACGCCCTTCCAGGCCAAGCACATCACCCAAGGCCGCTCCTTTTGAGCACAAACGGCCAAAATTTGAAGGATGGTCGGGGTCACCTTTGATGGAGATGCCATCGGGCGACACGGTGGCCAAGACGCCGCAACCGACGCCGCAATAGGCGCAAGTCGTCCGGATGTCTTTGGAGGCCGACATATACTTTTACACGGTTTGCTTTAGCCAAGCTGCGCGCGATAGGAAGAGCTTTCCAGCGCTGATTTTAACGGGGATGGTCATCACCGTATCCTCCCCAGCCGCGCCAGTCTCCAGGTCGACGACGAGGTTGTGAAGTGGGCAAGTGACTGAGGTGTCGTGGACAATGCCTTGACTGAGCGGGCCGCCCTTGTGCGGACAGCGATCTTCGAGAGCATAGACCTCATCATTGGCCGTGCGAAACACCGCAATGCAGCCGAGCGGGCTTTTGACAAGGCGGGCACCGCGACGCGGAATATCCTCAAGCGCACCGATTTCGGCCCAATGCATCTCTGGCATAACGGTCACGCCACCCTCTCCATGTCGATTTCAGCCATGGCCGCAAATTCATGAGCATCGCGGCCATTCGCGCGCTCATCCCAAGGGTCTATCTGCGAGAACTTCTGGCTATACGCGAAGCGCTCAAAGAGCGTCTTGCGATTTGCATGGTCTTCGAGGATTTGCTCGCGAATGGTATCCTGGCCAACCCGTTTCATCCATTTATGGACACGCTCAAGATACCAGGCTTGCTCGCGATAAAGCTGGGTAAGCGCCGCGATGTATTCGATGGCTTCATCCTCGGTTTCCACATGGCAGAGGAGGTCGGTTGCGCGCACTTCCATCCCAGCGGCGCCTGCATAATGGATGTCATAGCCCGTTTCGGTACAGACCACGCCGATGTCTTTACAGGTCGCCTCAGCACAATTACGCGGACATCCAGAGACCGCCAGCTTCAGCTTATGAGGCGTCCAACTGCCCCACATGAACTTTTCGATTTTGACGCCAAGGCCGGTGGAGTCTTGCGTTCCGAAGCGGCACCAATCGGTCCCGACGCAGGTCTTCACTGTCCGCAGCGCCTTGCCATAGGCGTGGCCTGAGACGAGCCCAGCTGCATTGAGGTCAGACCAGACGGCGGGCAAATCTTCCTTTTTGACGCCAAGCATATCGATGCGGGCCCCGCCGGTGCATTTCACCGTCGGAATATCGAACTTGTCCACCACATCGGCGATAGCGCGCAGTTCTTTCGATGTGGTCATACCGCCCCACATGCGTGGAACAACCGAATAGGTGCCGTCCTTTTGAATATTGGCGTGGACGCGCTCATTGACAAAGCGGGACTGCTTGTCATCGACATAGATGCCAGGCCAATCGCTTAGGAGATAATAGTTGAGCGCTGGGCGGCATTTGGCGCATCCGCAGCTGGTTTTCCAGCCAAGCTCTTGCATAACGGCCGGTAGGGATTGCAGCTTTTTCGCTTTGATAAGCCGCCGCACATCGCCATGGCCAAGGTCTGTGCAGCCGCACATGGGTTTAACGGCCTCTGCGTCGTATTCATCGCCGAGAGTGAATGCGAGAAGCTGCTCCACCAGACCGGTACAGGAACCGCAGGAGGCAGACGCTTTCGTTGCCCCGCGAACGTCATCGACGCTGGCAAGCCCCATGTCGGTGATGGCGCCGGTGATTGTTGATTTGCACACACCGTTACAACCGCAGATTTCTGCATCAGCCGGCAAGGCTGCAACGGCCGCCATAGGGTCGAGAGGTTCGCCCCCTTGATAGGCCTGGCCGAAGATGAGCGTCTCGCGCATCTCCGACACATCGGTGCCGCGTTTGAGCATATCGAAGAACCAGGCCCCATCTGTCGTGTCCCCATAGAGCACAGCGCCGATAATCTTGTTGTCTTCTAAGACCAGTCTTCGATAGACGCCCCGGG
>CAKZYD010000375.1 GCA_937884085.1 uncultured Sphingomonadales bacterium
GTTGCGCGGCCTGACTGCCCTGCCCGCGCCGTACGACCAATGCGGTGGACATATTGTTCATGCACATTGGGAATATCGAAGTTGATGACATGATCAACGCCGGGAATATCGATACCGCGCGCTGCCACATCGGTGGCGATGAGGATGCCGATATCGTTGGCTTTAAAGAGCCGCAGGGCGCGCTCGCGCTGGCCTTGGGTCTTATCACCGTGGATGGCGACGGCCTCAATCTCGCTGGCCTTGAGGCGGCGCACCATACGGTCTGCGCCGCGCTTTGTGCGCGTGAAAACGATGACCCGGTCAGCGGGCTTTTCTTTTAACAGCATCGTTAAGAGCGCTTGTTTTTCATTGGCATTGACGCGCAGGGCCAGCTGCTCAACCTTTTCGGCGGGACTGGCCGCCGGCGTGACGCTTACGCGCACTGGGCTCTTTAAGAACGCCTTGGCGAGCTGGCCAATGGCATCCGGCATGGTCGCGGAAAACATCAGCGTTTGCCGCTTTTGCGGCAGCATTTTCGCAATGCGGCGCAGCGGGTGGATGAAGCCCATGTCCATCATTTGGTCCGCTTCATCGAGCACCAGAAAGCGGGTGGAAGATAAATCAAGATGCCCCTGCTCCACCAAATCAATGAGGCGGCCTGGCGTCGCAATCAGCACATCTGTGCCTTTGCCCAGCTTGCGGGCTTGTTTGTGGAGCGGCACGCCGCCAACAACCGTGGTGACTTTGATGGGCGTGAACTTGGCATAGCCCATCATTGATTGCGCAATCTGGCTGGCCAATTCGCGCGTTGGGGCAAGCACCAGCGCACGGGCGCCGCGCTCGTCAGCCCGCTCTGTTGACGTCAGCAACTGGTGCAAGAGCGGCAGTGAAAAGGCGGCTGTTTTGCCAGTGCCCGTTTGCGCCAAGCCGAGCAAATCGCGCCTCTCGAGTACATGGGGGATAGCGTCAAGCTGAATGGGTGTTGGGGTTTCATAGCCGCCAGCCGCCAGCGCCTTCATGAGAGGGCGGGCTAGGCCGAAACTAGAAAAACTAGGAGAAGTCGGCGCGTTAGGCGCCGCAACGGGAGCGTTCAAGGCAAGTCCTTTGCAATAGCAGGCGATACAAACGGCCTGCGCGAAAAAGGACGTTACAGAGTATATGGCCCGCTAAAGGGCTGCGCTCAAAGGTTTGATCTTAGAACCAGGGCTTCACGCCGCGCAGCTCATGCCAGGCCCAATGCACCGGCAGGTGGCTTGTGCGCGGCTTTAGTGGGGTTGGGCGGCGCTGTCAATCAAAGGATGGCGCTATTCCGCCGCTTCCTTATTGGCTTTGTCAGCGTCAATGGCGCGTTCAATAAGGCGGCACGCCTCATCGGCTTCACCCCAGCCCGCCACCTTGACCCATTTGTTGTTTTCCAAATCTTTGTAATGCTCAAAGAAGTGGCCAATCTGTTCCAGCAAGATGGACGGCAGGTCGCGATAGTTGGAAATGGCTGAATAAAACGGGAAAAGTTTATCCGCTGGCACGGCCAAGACTTTCTCATCCATCCCAGCCTCATCTTCCATAATCAGCACGCCAATCGGGCGACACCGCATCACAGCGCCAGGAATAACGGGGCTCTCCGTCACCACAAGCACATCCACCGGGTCACCATCATCGGCCAGCGTATGCGGAATAAAGCCGTAGTTACACGGATAGCGCATCGCTGTGTGCAGGATGCGGTCCACGTAAATGGCGCCGGATTCCTTCTCAAATTCATATTTTACCGGGTCGCCGCCCAGCGACACCTCAACGATGACATGGATATCCCAAGGCGGTTTCGGTCCGATAGGAATTTTCATGATGTCCATGTCTCATCGTCCTTCGTTTTTTCGGCGCCCTGCTGTCAGAT
This sequence comes from uncultured Sphingomonadales bacterium, assembly GCA_937884085.1. GTDB lineage: Bacteria > Pseudomonadota > Alphaproteobacteria > Sphingomonadales > CAKZYD01 > CAKZYD01. The sequence goes on from CAKZYD010000375.1 coordinate 1,871, forward strand.
ATGCCATTTCTAACCCTAAAACAGGCCAAGTGCACCTGTTAACAAACAGTTTTGGGTTAGACCTTGGTCTGAGGCGCTATGGTTAACACATCGTGACAGTGCTCGAAGCTAGGCCTAAAAAATGCCGCATCTGCGAAATGCGTTTTGTCAAAGCAGGTGGAGGACGGGGGCCTATCAGACGCTTTCCCAAATCAGCGCGCTGCCCTATGGTCTGAGCCGATGAGCCAAATTTCCGGAATCAGACCGCCGAGAGGCTCATTTTATGAAATACGCCGCCGTCTGGCGTTACTTCTCTATCGTTTGGCAGGCTGGACAGTCGAAGGAACAGCGCCGAACGCCAGCAAATTTGTGGTCATTGCCGCACCTCATACCTCGAATTGGGACCTCCCACTCATGCTGGGGGTCGCCTATAAATTCCGTATTCGCCTCCACTGGATGGGCAAAGCATCGCTTTTTAAACCACCCTTTGGCAGGCTGATGAAGGCACTCGGCGGCATCCCAATTGACCGCGCCAAAGCAAACAATGTCGTTGCCCAAATGGTTGATGACTATCAAGCCGCAAACACCCTAGCCGTCGCCATTCCCCCGGAAGGCACCCGCGCCAAAGTGCGGGTTTGGAAAACGGGATTTTACAACATCGCCCATGGTGCAGGTGTGCCCATCGCTTTCGGCTTTCTTGACTACAAGCGCAAAGTCGGCGGCATTGGCGGCGTGTTTGAAACGACGGGAGATTATGAGGCAGACTTGGAAGTGATTAAAGCGTTTTATGCGAACATATCAGGGAAACTCCCCGTGTAACATCATATGCGAAAGCGCACTGCTTAACCACCACGCCCCTTGTATCTGTATCTGCAATAAGCGCTACGACCCCCCAATTCGCAGATCTTATCCCTATAGGCTTCAGCTTTTTTGAGGTCTTTTTCAACGTGGTTCGGATGGCGGTAATTGAGGCAGCCGTTGCTATACATTTTACTCACCTCCTGACAGGAAAGATAATCGTCCATAGAACAGCCACGAACCCACAACGTCTCTGCCATTAAGCAGTTCGGTTTGTTGTCGTCGTGCGCATCTTGATCTAACGCAAGAGCACCGGCAAGACCGCAGCTCTCCGCCTCGTCAAGCGCACATGCTTTTTTATAAAAAATAAGGGCAGGCCTGAGATCGCGTGCTCCAGGATAGGTTTTTGGAAGCTTACGGCTTGCGTCTGCAGCAGAGCGGCATCCTTTGGCGGATTTCCCCTCGCAGGCCTTTTCAAAATAAGCCAACGCCTGGGCAACGCGCGGGCCTGGCGGCGTTGAAAATTTATCCAGTGACATTTCATATTCGCCGAGGACCATACAAACCTCTGGCGCACTTTCGGTGCACGCGTCTGGATCAGGCAGGTTTTCCGCATCTTGAGCATAGGCGAAGGAGACCGCAGCAAGCCCACCCACAAACATGGCAAACACAATTCGTTTTAACATAGCCCGCCTCGCTTCAATGATCGTACAAGATCCCAAAAGGGTAGCGCACGAAGATGACGAAACAAATATCGTTCCTGCAACCATAAAATGCACCACCGGCTGCAATACGATGCGCAATCGACAGACTTCGAAAGGCAAAATCATTTGACGATCTAAGCACCAACGGATTAGCCAGAAGCCATGGAAGAAAAGCGCGATGACTTAAAGGCACAAAAGCAGCGCAAGCTGCTTGAGAGCATTGTGCTGGAGCTGGGCCGCGACAATGCGCAGTTCTATTATATGCCGACCATCGAAGTCGCCATGGCGGTGAAAGACTATGTTGCCAATGGGAAAACGCTGAACCAAGACGACCGCGCCCTACTCGCTGGGCTTGATGCGCGGCAAATCCAGATTTTGCTCAGTTTGAAATAGGGTTCAACGGCTCCGACGAAGCCGCGCGGCAAACGCCAAAACGACGGCTTCAAGGCATTTTTAATGCCCCAATTCAGTACCGCAGTTTAGTACGCCAAGAGTGCGGGTACAAATCGCTGCTCAGCTTTCGCAAGCTGAGGGCAGTCTAACGTGCATGCCCATACGGATGTAAACCAGCACTAGCCGACCTCACCCATGGGACCAGCAAAAAGCGCTTGAAATTAATTAGACAATCAGCTAATTATAGCATTAATTAGTCACATGGCTAATTACTGATTGAGCAGAATAAGGGGAGGAAAACATGTCTTTAGAGCAGCTTGGCGCAGGTCAAATTCGGCCCGTCACGGAAGACGAAATCGAGCACTACCAAAAACACGGCGTCGTCCATTTGCAGCGCATTCTTGATACAGAGCTCGTCACTGATATGGAAAAAGTCTTCATGGAAGTCATGGATTGCACTTCCAACGAATTGGCGAATTCTGATTTTGGAGAATTGGCAAAAGGCCTGGAAGCGCAAGGTCT
>CAKZYD010000376.1 GCA_937884085.1 uncultured Sphingomonadales bacterium
AAGGCGACGCCGGCGTCGCCAAGCGAATGAAGCTTTCCGGCAGCTGCTGTGCGCGCACGTGTTGCAAAGGGCTGGAAGTCTTCCAAAGCTTGCGAATAAACGACAATCAAGCCGACTGCGCCGGCTTTCCTTGCATCGGCAGCCTTTCTTTTCACTGTTGCAAAAATAGCGCTGATTTCGCCGTCAAGGCCGCTTGGCACACCAGCCATAACTACGGCGATTTTGCCTTCTGCTTCTATGTCCTTGTAGCCGTTTAATCCAAACTCTTGAGCGGTTTTTCCATTTCCTTCTATTTCTAACGAGGCGCTGATATCGAGTGTCGGCTTCGTCGCGTTGAGGACGAAATAATAACTGTCGACATATTGGAGCTGGATTGGGTCACCTTCGCTGCGCACGACAAAGCGCGCTGTTTCGGGGATGATTTTCATGTGTTTGAAGACGATAGGCTGAAAATAACTGCCGCCATATCCAACCGGGTCGAGCCCTATTGCCTGAAACTGTTCGGCCACATAGGTCGCGGCTTTGTCATAGCCCTCCGTTCCCGGTTTGCGGCCCGCCATGTCGTCGCTGGCAAGCACTGCAACATGCGCTTTAAGGGCTTCGGGCGCGATATACTCCGGGGCTGGCGCGTGCGCATCACGCCCGCAACTGGCCAAAAGTATGAAAAGACCCAAGAGAACTGAACGATACAGCGTAAGCGCCAAGCGCATTTCATGTGCCACAGTGTTTTTTCGTTCCTGTCGGTGCCATGGGCCTCCCAATATTGCAATATTGGCGCGCCTTACTGGGATTGATACCTTCACAAAAAGCGAAGGATTTTCCCATGACCATTCACACGCCCCTCTGTGACCTCTTGGGCGTCAAGCATCCCATCATGTTGGCTGGTATGGGCGGGGTCTCCTATGCCGAGGTTGTGGCCGCAGTTTCCAATGCCGGCGGGTTTGGTACGCTGGGCATGGCGGGCCTCAAGGTCTCCGAGATTGAAGCGCAGGTCAAAAAGACGAAGGACCTGACGGACAAGCCGTTTGGACTGGACCTGCTCGCGGCGCTGCCTGAAACCCTTGAGCGCACGGTAGACCTCATCATCGACTACAAAATTGATGCCTTCATTTCCGGTCTAGGCGTCCCCTTCAACATCAAAGACAAACTGCAGTCGGCGGGCGTGAAGGTCATGAACGTCTGTGGCAAGGTCGATCATGCCATCAAGGGCGCCGAGGCAGGCCTGGACGCCGTCATTGTGCAAGGCACCGAAGGCGGCGGACATACGGGCAAAGTCGCAGGCATGGCGCTATTGCCCCAGGCTGCCGCTGCGGTCGATATTCCGGTGATTGGCGCAGGCTCCATCATCGATGGGCGCGGCTTGGCCGCCGCGCTCGCCTTTGGCTGCCAGGGCGTTTGGGTCGGCACGCGCTTTATTGCGTCAAAAGAAGCCCATGCTGGCACACTTTATCAAGAGAGCATCACCCAAGCCAAAGATAGCGATACCGTCGTCACTCGCTCTTATTCCGGCAAAACCATGCGGGTGCGCCGCAATGCTTACACCGATGATTGGGAAAGCCGCCCACAGGATATCCAGCCCTTCCCGCAGCAAGCCTCCGATGCCACCCGGGCCGGCGTCATGGGCGGCATTTCAGGCCAGCTAGACGGCCTTGACCCTGACCGCTCTTGCTTTCCCATGGGCCAAGGCGCTGGCGGCATCACCGCGGTGAAGAGCTGCGCTGAGATTATTGATGAGATGGTGGCGGAAGCGCAGGCCGTTATCTCTCGCTTGTCGAGCATGCAACAAAACGCTGTTGCCTGAAGGCGCTGTGCGCATAGGTGTCAGGAACACCAGTGAAGGAGGCCCGATGTGAGCGACGATCTCGGCGAAAACTATAAGAAGGCGTATGACAACGCCCTCGGCTTCGGCAAACGCCCGGCCATGATTCTGGTTGATTTTGTGCAAGCCTATTTTGAGCCGGATAACATGCTCTATGCCGACGTGGATGATGCGCTCGCCAGTGCTATTCGTGTCCGCGACATAGCCCGCAGCGCCAATGTGCCCATCTTCTATACCAATGTCGTTTATCAAGCGGGCGGCATTGATGGCGGTGTCTTTTTCAAGAAAGCCAAACCCCTCGTCAACTTCATCAAGGGCAGCCCTATGGGCGCTTGGCCCGAGGGTCTAGACCCACTGCCAGATGAGCCTATCATCTCCAAGCAGTACCCAAGCGCTTTCTTCGGCACGTCGCTCTCCACGACGCTCACTGCCATGGGCATTGACAGTCTCATCATCACCGGGCTCACCACATCCGGCTGCATCCGCGCCACCTGCATCGATTGCTGCAGCTATGGCTTCATCCCTATCATCGTCGCAGACGCTTGCGGCGACCGCCATGAAGACCCGCACCGGGCTAACTTGTTCGACATGAACGCGAAATATGGGGACGTGGTGTCTGAAGCGGCGGTAACGGCGTATCTGAAGAGTCTTCGCTGACGCTCTCTCCGTTGTCGGTGATGCCATATCTGGCACCTTAAGTTTTCCCTCCCCCGTTCTGGGGGAGGGTCAGGGTGGGGGTCCCTCCGGTCCATAACCGCTTCCAGTCTTGGCGAGGGTTGCGGCAAGGGGGGGGGGGGGGGGGGGGGAAGAAGGAAGGAAAAAAAAAAAAAGAAGGAAGGGAAAAAAAAAAAAGAAGGGGGGAGGGGGGGGGGGAGGGAGGGGGGGG